>JACUTX010000341.1 GCA_014859615.1 Desulfuromonadales bacterium
CCTTCACTTTCCGCAGCCGCCGCGGCACTCACTGCTAGCTCGACGGGAGCCTATGCGCGCATCCGCCAGCAATTCAAGATTCCGATCGGCAAGTTCGAGGGGATCCAGGAATGTCTTGGCCCGCTTGCTGTCAACGCTTACGTCCTCGACGCTGCCCGCCGGTTGACCTGCGCCGGACTCGACCAGGGGAACAATCTGTCGGTCATTTCGGCCATCATGAAGGTACACGCCACCAGCATGATGCGCGATTCAGTCCAGCACGCCATGGATGTTCATGGTGGAAAGACCGTCATCGACGGCCCCAAAAACTACCTCAGCGACCTCTATCGGGCGATTCCGGTCAGCATCACCGTCGAAGGAGCCAACATTCTCACCCGCAGCATGATTATTTTCGGACAAGGAGCTATCCGCTGCCACCCCTATGTTTTAAAGGAAATGCTGGCTTTAGAAGAGAATGATCCGCACAAAGCAGTTGCAGATTTTGATGAAAGCTTCTGGGGCCATATCGGACACAGTCTGAAAATCTTCTTAAGAGCCTGGTTTAAAAGCTGGACGTTCGGATTGATTGGAGGCGCTGTCGGGGAAGGGGGTGTCAAGCGTTACTACCGGCAGCTCGACCGGTATGCAGCAGCATTCGCCATCCTGGTTGACGCGGCCTTGTTACTGCTCGGCGGCGGGCTCAAACGCAAAGAGATGTTGTCCGCCCGGCTCGGCGACATCCTCTCAGAGCTTTATCTGATGTCCGCAGTGCTGAAACGTTATAATGACGACGGCAACCGCAAAGAGGAGCTGCTGCTGATCGACTACGCCTTAAAAAGAGGTTTGGCAACCATCGAAAAACGGATGAGCGCCATTCTTTTTAATCTGCCGAACCGTCCGGCAGCCTGGCTGCTCAAATTTTTCCTCCTCCCCTTCGGGATCACACAGCCCGGACCATCCGATCGCCTGATCAAACGTTGCGCAGATATCCTCCTCGAACCCTCGGACTTGCGCGACCGGTTGACCGCCGGGCTTTTTCTCGAACCAGGGGCCAATCCGAGCATTGCTGAACTTGAACGAGCCTTCAACCTGACCTGTGAACTGCAACCCATTCAGGACCGCCTCCGTTACGCCGATTGCGCAAATGCCACTGAGGCACTTGCGAAAAATCTCATTAACGACGAAGAAGCGCAGCGGCTCAAAGAAGCAGAGGATGCCGTCGAGAAAGTGATCGCGGTCGATGATTTTCCCGCCGAGTTCCTCGGCGAGCTGAACTTTTCCGCCAACAAGAATGCAGAAGAGTAAAAAGAATCGGCAAGAGCCAGATAGACATAAAAGTTCTGTTACGTGGGGAATGTTTCAAAAAAATCTGCGAGGCTCCGAAAAAATGAGCCTCGCAGATTTTTTCAGACTATTTTGCTTACCAACGATAACCAAAGCCGAGGCGATAATTGTAAACACCGTCATCAAATGCGTCATTGGCATCGTCGGCATCTTCAAAGATGAAGTCGTAACCGACTGCAGCAATCATGAAGGCAGAGTCGCTCAGAAAAATCTTCACGCCACCCTCGGGGCCGGCGATGAAAGATTCTTTGACGCCGTCACCGTACAAGTAGCCAACAGTTGCGCCAAAGAAGGGGTGCAGGTTACGCAGATTGATGTTGTAGTCAACGCCGATCCGGGTGGATGCATTATATGCGTTATCCCCGGGTTGATCGATTATGTTCAGGGACTGGCGGATGACGCCTTCCAGGTTTTGATTGAAAAAATAGCCGTATCCAACATCAAAGCTTAAATTCGTCGTATCGAAATCGTTACTGCTCGCCCCGGAGCCGCTCAGGGTCAGTTTCTGGTGCCCCATCTGATATTGAGCGAAATCCTGGCCCGTTTGGGCCAGCGCAGTAAAGGGAAGAAGCAAACCGAAAACAACCAGAATATAAATTAAGCGTGTCTTAGTACCTCCTGTTGATGGTTGAGACTCGTTAATGGATGATAATTTTTCTGTGAAATTTCACTGCTAAAATACCCAGTTGGACTCCAGTTATTTAAATTTCATAGCTATTTCTCCCCGCAATTCAATTATCAACCCGTTAACCTTCTATAATGATACGAGGTTAATCTCCTTTCAGGGGTTGTCAACTCCACATCATCTTTTTTATTCTGTTTTTCAGATGTCGCAACGTTCAGTTAAAAAAATGCAAAAAAAAAGCAAAGAGCAGACAACCCCTGATTCCTACTCTACCCGCTACAACTCCTGATTGGTCTGTTCACCATTGATCAC
>JACUTX010000342.1 GCA_014859615.1 Desulfuromonadales bacterium
AAAGGCTGAAGCACTCAAAGGAGGCAGCGATGGCGCGACCGTTACGGATTGAATATCCCGGCGCATTTTATCATGTTACGTCGCGGGGTAATGAGCGGAGGGATATATACAAGAGTCAGAATGACCGGGAGAAGTTCCTCTCGTATCTGGAATCGGCAGTTGTGCGCTATGGAGCGGTGATTCATGGCTATTGCCTGATGAGCAACCATTATCATCTGTTGCTGGAAACGCCAGCGGGCAACCTTTCCCGGATCATGCGGCACATAAACGGTGCGTATACCACCTATTTTAACGTCAAACGGAAGAGGTCTGGTCACCTGTTTCAGGGAAGATACAAGGCGATCCTCGTCGAGGCTGATGAATATGCTGCTGAGCTCTCCCGCTATATTCATCTGAATCCGGTCCGGGCGACAATGGTTGCCAGACCCGATGAGCACCCCTGGTCGAGCTATCGTTGCTATATCGGCCAAAGCCGGGCGCCCGAATGGCTGAAAACCGATTTCATCCTCGATTATTTCGGCGAGGATAACGCAACAACGCACAAAAGGTATCGGGCCTTTGTCGAAGACCTTCTGGCCAGGGAATACGAAAGCCCACTGCAAGGAGTGGTCGCCTCGACCGTGCTCGGGAGCCCGGAATTCGTTGCTGAAGTGACGGAGTGTGATCACGGAGAGCATCGGGACGAAAGAAATGTTCCAGCGTTGAAGCAATTGACGCAGCGGCCGTCGCTGGATGACATCGTGGCCAAGGTTGCGACAGCCGGGCTGAATGACGAAAAGCTGTTTAGAAATCTCAGTATCTATTGTTGCCAAAAATACAGCGGTGCAAAGCTCAAAGAGATCGGCGAGCGCTTCGGGATCAGCGATGCGGCTATTTCACAAGCCAGCCGGAGGTTGGCAATGAAGGCGGATAAAGATGGTGAGTTGAGGGGATTGGTTGAGCGGCTGGAGGCGGAGCTGGGGTGTGTCAGAAGTTGAGACCTGACCCCTATCTTCTAACAACAAAAAAAGAACAAGAATTTTTATGCAAATGACAGAACTTTATATATTACAGACGATGATTATTATAGAAATAATATTAGCGAAGAAGATAAACAGAAATTACATAATGAGCAACTTAGAGAACTTATACAAGCTGAAAAAAACAGGCCAAAATCAAAGGCTGAAAAAATACAGGAACGAAAAGAAAGGCGTATAAGGGAAAAAACACAAAGACTTAATCGTCAGGGTATTTATTAAACGGTGTGCGCTTCGAGATAATCAATGCGGCCATTTCACAAGCCAGCCTGGCAATGAAAACCGCTAAAGACGGATGATGTGAAGGATAATAAGGATGCGTTCAATATTTATTTCGGTCGGCCTGTTGTGCTGCAGTAATATCTTTATGACCTTCGCCTGGTATGGTCATCTGAAAAACTTGTCGACAAAACCATGGATCATTGCGGCACTGGTGAGCTGGGGGATTGCTCTGTTTGAATATTTACTGCAGGTGCCGGCCAACCGGATCGGGTTTCAGGTGATGAATCTGGGGCAGCTTAAAATTATTCAAGAGGTGATTACGCTTCTGGTTTTTGTGCCGTTTTCGGTTTTTTTTATGAAGGAAGAGATGCGCCTCGACTTTTTATGGGCCGGTCTCTGTATTTTGGGGGCGGTGTTTTTTATTTTCCGGCAAAAGATTTTTGGCGCGTAACGCTGCACTGACCAGAGGCTGAGAGAGTTGGAGACATGAAACAATCAAATCTGACACTGATCGGTATGCCGGGGGCGGGCAAAAGTACGGTCGGGATTATCCTGGCCAAAACTTTGGGGATGGGCTTCGTCGATACCGATCTTCTGATCCAGCTGCATCAGAAGAAGAGTTTGCAGCAGATCCTCGATGCAACGGATCATCTGCAGCTCAGGGCGATTGAAGAGCGGGAGATCCTGAACCTTGAGCTTGAACATCACGTCATCGCGACCGGCGGGAGTGCGGCTTACAGCGACAGAGCCATGGCGCATCTGCAATCGATTTCGACCATCGTGTTCCTTGATGTCAGTTATGCGACGCTAAAAAAAAGAATTAACAATTTCGAGACGCGGGGGATCGCCAAAACTGCGGAGCAATCGTTTGCCGACCTGTTTAACGAACGTCAGGTTTTGTATCGCAAGTATGCCGACCTCACCTTTGACGGCAACCGCCTGAATCAGGACGATCTGGTGGCCGAGATTGCCGCGTCACTTCTGGCTTGATTGTTCTTGCCGTTGATATTTTTCA
>JACUTX010000343.1 GCA_014859615.1 Desulfuromonadales bacterium
AGGCGCACCGGGTCCTCTATTTCTGGCATGCGCTCGGCAACCGGTTTTTGACCTTGTGCAGTAATGCCTTGACCAACCTTAACCTGACCGACATGGAGTGCTGTTACAAGCTCTTCTGCCGGGAAATTCTGGGGTCGCTGCAACTGGAAGAGAACCGCTTCGGGATCGAACCGGAGATCACCGCCAAGGTGGCGCGGCTGAACTGCCGGATTTACGAGGTCGGGGTGAGCTACGCCGGACGAACCTATGCCGAAGGGAAGAAGATCGGCTGGAAGGATGGTTTTCGCGCCCTCTGGTGTATTATTAAGTATAACCTGCTGCAGGGGGAAAAGCGATGAGCCCGACACGACAACGAAAGCGGGTCCTGGTGACCGGCGGGGCCGGTTTTCTGGGCTCCCATCTCTGTGAAAAGCTGCTTGAACGGGGGAATGAAGTTCTCTGTGTCGATAATTTTTTCACCGGCCGGCGCGACAATATCCTCCAGCTGCTGCACCACCCCCACTTCGAACTGCTGCGGCACGATATCTGCCAGCCGCTGCATGTCGAGGTCGATGAGATCTACAATCTCGCCTGCCCGGCTTCCCCGGAGCATTACCAGTTCGATCCGGTGCAGACCACCCGGACCTGTGTCCTCGGGGCGCTGCATGTTTTGAGCCTGGCGCATCGGCTCAAGGCGAAGGTGCTGCAAGCCTCGACCAGCGAGGTGTATGGCGATCCGCAGGTTCATCCGCAGACGGAAAGCTACTGGGGGAACGTGAATCCGACCGGGCCGCGGGCCTGTTACGATGAGGGGAAGCGCTGCGCCGAAACCCTCTTTTTTGACTACTATCGGCAATATGGAGTGGAGATCAAGGTCGCCCGGATCTTCAATACCTATGGACCGCGGATGCTGTTCAACGACGGTCGGGTTGTCTCCAACTTTATTATTCAGGCCCTCTCCGGCGAACCGCTCACCGTTTACGGCGATGGGAGCCAGACCCGGTCGTTTTGTTATGTCGATGACCTGATTGAGGGGATGCTTCGGTTGATGACGACGGCGAACGATTTTACCGGGCCGGTCAATCTCGGCAATCCGGTGGAGATGACTATGCTGGAATTGGCTCAAACTGTTATTGAGATGACCGGGTCACGTTCGCAGCTGGTGTTTAAACCGCTGCCCGAAGACGATCCGCGCCAGCGGATGCCGGATATCGGGCTGGCTCTTGAAAAGTTGGCCTGGAATCCTGCTGTAGCCCTCAAGGATGGGCTGCAGAAAACAATTGACCATTTTGAGGGGCTGCTCGGCAAGTAATGCTAATCTGTAAATATTCAGCTCCTGCGAAAAGGTTGTCATTCCCGAGGGGGTAATCGGGAATCCAGCTTTTAAAACCATGGATCTCTGATAGAATCATTCGGAGATGACAGGCTTTCTAATGATTCTTGATAGTACTGATCCATTTCAGTACGACGATCTTTCAAAGAAGGTGCGGTTACACAATCAGCTTTGTTGTCTGCCTGGAAAATGATCTGGTCACAGGTAAAAGACTATCCTCTACGCCCGATCCCGAAGTACTCAAACCCAGCTGCTTTCACCTCATCCGGGTCATACTGGTTGCGACCGTCGAAGATTACCGGCTGCTTCATTCTGGATAACATCTCCAGGTAATCGGGGTTGCGGAACGGTTTCCATTCTGTGACCAGAACCATGGCGTCGGCCTGGTCAAGGGCACTGTACTGGTCGTCGACCAGTATCAGGCGCCCATCGGTCAACCATTCGGCCGGGAACGTAGCACTAGCCGATTCCATTGCTGCAGGATCAAAGGCGCGGACACTGGCACCGGCAATAATCAACGCTTCGATCAAGGTTGCCGCTGGCGCTTCACGCATGTCATCGGTCCCTGGTTTGAAGGCGAGTCCCCACACCCCGAAAATTTTGCCGGAGAGGTCGCTGTCGAAGCGCTCGACGATTTTTTCAAACAGCACTTGGCGCTGCGCCTGATTGCGGCTGTCGACCGCTTGGAGGAGTTGTGGATCAAAGCCGTGTTGTCGGGCGGTGTGGACCAGCGCTTTGACATCCTTGGGGAAGCAGTGCCCTCCGTAGCCGCAACCGGGATAGATAAAATCGAAGCCGATCCGCTGGTCGGAGCCGATACCGAGACGGACATTTTCGACATCGACGCCAAGCCGGTCACAGAGTGCAGCAATCTCGTTGATTAAAGAGATCTTGGTGGCGAGCATGGCGTTGGCGGCGTATTTGGTCA
>JACUTX010000344.1 GCA_014859615.1 Desulfuromonadales bacterium
GTTCCGTTCTCAATCTGGCCAATTGTTGTCCTGCTCATCCCCAGCATCGTTGCCAGGGTCGCCTGAGACATCTTGCGCTGCTTTCGTTCCTGTCGAATATGTTGACCAATTTCAAATAACATAAACGCATTATATGTGATGCATTTTTGTTATTCAAGACCAAAATGCATCATTCGCAATGCAAAAAAAATATGGGAGACAGACAAATTGTCCGTCTCCCATATTTGTAACTGTTCAGCATTATAGAGAATTATTACAAGAAAACTTGCATCACCGAATGAATCTATCAAAGGATTCATGGCTTTAAAAACTGGATTCTTTGATTACCCCCTCGGGAATGACATCCTTTTCGCAGGCACTGAATAGTTACCCTTATTTTAAATGGCCCACCACGCGTGATTCGTCCCGTCCTTTCTTGTCCGCAAAAAACGGCTCGGACTGTTTTTGTCCGATCGACCGTTGTTACTGATTGTCTTTCAGATAGGCGAAATCAGAGGCGATCGACCAGGGGCGGGCCTTGGTCAGATAAGCACGCTGGGAATCGAGAATCGCCTTGAACTGCGGATCGTTGGCCGCTGTCGCTTCGAGGAGCCGCTGATTGGCTGCTTTCATCGCCGCAAGAATCTCTCCGGAGAAAGTCTTGACCTTGACCTCGGGGTAATCGCTTTGAATCGAGGCGAAATTGATGGCATTATCGTAGAACATGCGGGCATAAGCATCGAGAGTTTCTGCCTTCATGGCGGTCACCAGAATCTCCTGCAGATGCTGAGGGAGTTCATCAAATGCTTTGCGGTTGACCAGAAACTGGAGTTCGGAAGCCGGTTCATGCCAGCCGGTGTAGTAGTAAGGGGCGATCTTCTGGAACCCCATGTTCAGATCGAGGGCCGGACCGACCCACTCCAGGGCGTCGATCGTGCCGCGATCGAGTGCGGTGTAGAGCTCGCCCGGTGGGATGTTGGTGACGACAACCCCCAATTGCGAAAGAATTTCACCGGCGAAGCCGGGGATGCGCATCTTCAGCCCTTTGAGGTCGTCCAGAGTTTTAATCTCTTCTCGGAACCACCCCCCCATCTGGACACCGGTATTGCCGCCGGGGAACGAGTAGACGCCATGCCTGGCGTAGACCTGTTGCATCAACTCCATGCCGCCACCGTAATAGAACCAGGCATACTGCTCGGTAGCGGTCATCCCGAACGGCATGGTGGTAAAGAACATGGTGCTCGCGTCCTTCCCTTTCCAGTAGTAGGAGGCGGAGTGCCCCATCTGATACTGGCCGGCATTCACCATATCGAGAATACCGAGGGGCGCCTTGTGTTTATTGGCTGAATCGATGGTGATCACCAGCTCGCCGTTGGACATGGTCTTGACCTTTTCAGCGACGCTGTTAACCGCACTGCTGAAGATCGGGAAATTGGTCGGCCAGGTCATGGCCAGTTTCCAGTTGTAGATTTTTTTGACTGCTGTCTCTGCGCTGGTCGCCGGGGCGAGATTCTGCTCGCTGCAACCGGTCAGCAGCAGGGCAACAAGAGCAAACAGCAGCAAAAGCGTGTGACACTCTCTTTTCAAACAGTTCATCGGCAGCTCTCCTTCCTTTTTGCATACTGAAGATTCGTTGTGTTGACCATCATTTATGGTGAAAGAATCTATTTTCAAAGCTTACTCCTCCCTTAGGTAAGGGGCCGGTTTCTGCCCGAGTGCCTTCCAGGTTCCGGCCAGACCGAGGATCATGGTCAGTGTCACGCCGAACGTGATCGTTATCAGGATTGCCCACGGTTTAAGACTAAAAGTGGTCTTCATCAATCCTTCCAGAATGCCGTACGCGGCGAGACTGCCGACCAGTGAGCTGATCAGCCCCGCGGTCAGCCCGAGCAGGGCAAATTCCGTCGCAAACGCTTTGATGATATCACGGCGGGTAGCTCCGCACACCTTAAAGATCACGGCGTCATGAATCCGCCGGTGCTGGTCGGCCGAGACCGCCCCGGCCAGAACCAGAAAACCGCAGAGAAGGGCAACAGCGGCCATCCCCTGAAATGCGGCACCGATTCGCGTCATGGTTCGGGCGACATTGGTCAGTACTTCGCGGGTGCTGATTGCGGAAATATTCGGGAATTGACCGGTCACGATCTGATAGACCTGCGATTCGGCGAACCGATCGACATGGACCGCCGCGATATGCGTTTGGGGTGCATTCTCCAGAACTCCCGGCGAAAAAAGGA
>JACUTX010000345.1 GCA_014859615.1 Desulfuromonadales bacterium
CCACCGATCGTCAACAGATAGGTTCCATCACGATCAAAAACCACAAACCGGTTTGACATCGAATCTGTCACATAGACGTGCCCCTCGCGATCGACGGCGATCCCTTTGGGGATTTGAAACGATCCGAGAGCTGTTCCGCGCTCCCCGAACATCCGCACAAACTCCCCTTCAGGAGAAAACATCTGCACCCTGGCATTCATCGCATCGAGGACATAGAGATTTCCATCCTGATCGACATCGAGATCGAGAGGGAAATTGAATTCGCCGGGACCAACCCCCCGTCCACCAAAAGATGAAAGAACTGTCCCATCTTTTTTCGACAGGACAAAAACCTTGTGCAGATCCGGAGCAACAACAAAAATCCGTTCGCGTGCTTCATCGACAGCTAAATTAACAGGTCGGTCGATCCCTTTCAGTTTCCACTCCCCTTTTTGCCGACCATCAGCGCCGAAAAGAAAAATCGAATCAGCATGCGAGTCGACAACATAAATTGTTCCATCCGCCGCTCCGGAAATTCCGGTTGGACTTCTCAGCTCCAGAGTCCGGCCCGCACTTTTTGCCTTCAATCTGTCAATGGTCCCCAGATTAAAATCAATCAGATGGACAAACGCCTGACTCGGCTCGGAGACATAAATTTTACCGCGGCCATCAGAATAGACATCAAACGGACTCGTAAAGAGTGGTGTCGGACGTTGCCGGCCGAAAATAAGCTCCTGGGTTCTACTCATGGCAATCTTCAGGACATCTGCATCAGCCTGAATAAATTTAATATATTCAATCTTCGGTTCCGGGCTGAAAGGGGGCCAGAAATACCTTTTTTGCTGAACCTGGGGCGCAGAACAGCCGGCAACCAGCCCGAGGAGAACAAACAGCAAACCAGTCAGCACAATGGGACGAAGAGACATATTAACCCTCAAACAACTTTCAATAAAGACCTCAGTTTTTAACAGCCCGCTTCCGACTGTAAGCGAGCGGTTTGTGACAGCCGACCAGACAGCCACCACCAGACTCACTCCAGGTCAACTCGACCGGGATCTGCCACCGACCAAAATCTTTTGAATTGTGCATCAAACGCGCTTGGTTCTCCCCATGCACACCGTGGCAGACACGGCAGCTCCGCCCTTTTTTCCCATTATTGACGTGCACATAATGCAGATTTTTATCCCCGTTCCTGAAATCTGTCGCCTCCGATGTCCGTCCATAAGCAAGAAGGCCCTGTTCGTGGCAAGCGAGGCAGAGGGAGTAGGCCCCTTCGGTATACGGGGCGTAGAAACTGTCGGGGTATTCCCCATTTAACAGAAAGGTGCGGGACGAACCGTGAGGCGCATGACAACTCCAGCATTCGCCGGATGCGACCGGTTCATGTTGAAACTTATAGGAGAGGATCTCCTTTTCCTTATCTTCATGGCAGCCGTAGCAGAAAACCTCCTGCCTGGCTGTAAGCATGCGGACAGTCCCCGTCCCGTGCGGATCGTGACAACCGCCACACCCATCATCCAGAGCGAGATGCTTGTATCGACTCGATTCAGCCAGAGCCTGGACATCATCATGACAACCGGCACAGAGAGCATCGCCAACAGCCGGAAGCATGTTTGCCGCAGGGGCGCTGTGCGGATTATGACAATTAACGCAACCATCAAGGACAATCGGATGGGTATGCTTGGCAGAAAGGAGCGGCTCTTTCTCTGCATGACAGCGTACACACAACTGATTCCCGGCGGCGAACAGCTGATTTTCAGCGTCCGATGCGTGCGGGTTGTGACAGCCGGTACACTCGCCGGCGGCGACCGGGCCGTGCACAACTTTTTCGGTCGTCACGCTGTCATGGCATTGATAACAGAGGGCCGCACCTTCGGCCGGAAGCATATTTGCCGCAACACCGGCATGCGGATTATGGCACGAGAGGCAGCCATCGGCAAGAGCCGAGTGAACATGCGCCTTCCCCTCGGTTTCATTGTCATGACAGCTGTAACAGAACGATTCTCCTGCGGCAGGGAGCATTTTCGGAGCGGGGCCAGAATGAGGATCATGACAGGAGACGCAGCCGTCTTCCAGCGCTGGATGAACGCTGTTCATCCCTTCGGTTTTACTATCGTGACAGCTCAAGCAGAGAATATCCCCCTGCAGAGAAAGCATCTTCTCTTCGGGACCGGCATGCGGATCATGACAGGAAGTGCAGCCGTCCTCAAGGGCCGGATGCTGATA
>JACUTX010000055.1 GCA_014859615.1 Desulfuromonadales bacterium
TGGCCGGGGACGAAAGTCCGATGACCGGCAAGATTATCAAGCTGTCGCAGGCGTTTCCGTATCCGGGAAAACTGGCGGCTAAAGAGGCGGTTGCCAAGGCGCGTTCTGCGGCGATGCAGGCGCGTCTGCATGAAGAGGGGCTGCTGTTGCGCCGGGATCTGGTGCGGGTCTGGAACAATCTGCAGCTGCAGCGCGAACTGGTGTTGATTGTCGAGAAAAAATTGCAGGCGCTGGATGATTTTCAGCGTTTCACGGAATCGCGCTATGCGGTGGGAAATAGCGGACAGCAGGATGTCCTGGCGGTTCAGGTGAGTCGCACTGAAGCGATGAACGCTCTTTCGACCGCCAGGCGCCAGGCACGCGGAGCTCTGTTTGAATTCAATCGTCTGCTGGATCGACAAAGTGAAGAGCCGGTGGCAATCAAGGGTGAGCTATTCCCTTATTCTGACCCTTCTTCTGGCGAGGAGTTGCTGGTCGGGATCGAAACGCGGCGGCCGATGTTTCATCTGTTTCGGGCCCAGATCGAGGCGAATCAGCAGCTGGTGAAGTTTGCCGGACTGCAGAGTCGTCCCGATTTTTCTGTCGGGGCTGGCTATACCTATCGGGAAGAGAGCCCGATGTACGATTCGACCGATTTTGTTTCGGTCGAATTCGGGATTACCCTGCCATTTGTCAACCGCTCCCGGGTCAGATCGGAGCAGGCTCAGGCCGCTGCCGCGCTGCAGGGGGCGAAGAGCGACTATCACAATTTTTTGATCAATGAGCAGATGCAGGTTTATGACCTGCAGGCGCAGTTGCAACAGCTCGGGGAGCGGATCGTACTCTATAAGGAGGGGATCCTGCCGCAATCGAAGCAGAGTTATGAAGCGTCGCTGACCGCTTATCAGGTCGGGCGTTACGATTTTTCTTCGCTGTTAAAATCCTTACTCAGTCTCTACTCGGCCGAGATTGAGATGCAGCGAGCCGTGGCTGATTTTAACAAAGCCGTTGCGGAGTTTCGTTATCGCACCGGAGTCGGCTCTGACCAGATTCGGTCGCTTTTGAATATTAACCCTAATTCTTCGGTGGTCTCACAATGAATAAAAAATTTCTGATCGGGTCGGGCATTTTGCTTCTCCTCGCAACCGGTTTTCTGGCGGGGTATCTGTTGTCGGGGGATCGGATGCAAAAGGGTATGTCGATGACGGCTGCTGATAATGAGCATGGTCACAGCGAAGAGGAAACGCGTTATACCTGCGGAATGCACCCGTTTGTGATTCAGGATGAGCCGGGGAACTGCCCGATCTGCGGTATGGAGCTGACGCCGTTGAAATCGACGGGGGACAAGGTTGCAACACCTGCCAGCGGTGAACGCAAGATTAAATACTGGGCTGCGCCGATGGATCCGACCTACATTCGCGATGAACCGGGGAAGTCGCCCATGGGGATGGACCTGATTCCGGTCTACGAAGATGAAGTGGCGCAAGGGACGACGGTAACGATCGATCCGGTGACGATCCAGAATATGGGGGTCCGTACCGCTACGGTCACCCGGCGCGACATTGCGCGGACGATCAGTACTGTCGGTCTGGTCGGATATGATGAGACCAGGCAATATTCCGTCAACAGCAAGATCATGGGGTGGGTTGAGCGGTTGTATATTAATGAGACCGGTCAGAAGGTAAAAAAAGGGGAGCCGTTGCTCGAAATCTACTCACCGGAGCTGGTCAGTGCCCAGGAAGAATATCTGCTCGCTTTGGCCGGGTATGAACGGACGAGCGGCAGCAGTGTGACGGCTCTGGCTGACAGCTCAAAGCGTCTGCTCGATGCGTCGAAACGGCGTCTGCAACTTTGGGATATCTCCAGCCGTGCGATCGAAAGACTCGAAAAGACGCGGCAGGTGCAGAAGAATATGACTCTGTATGCACCGTACAGTGGAATCATTACCATGAAGATGGTTAACGAAGGAGAGCTTGTTAAAAGCGGCATGGAACTGTTTAAGATCGCCGATCTGTCGACCATCTGGGTCTATGCCGACATCTACGAAAATGAGCTGCCGTGGGTTGAGGTCGGCCAGGAAGCGAAGATCCGGCTCCCCTTTGCCGGAGGTAAGACTCTGAGCGCCAAGATCAGTTACATCTATCCTTACGTCGAGCCTAAAACCCGTACGGTGAAGGCGCGCCTGGAGTTGGCTAACCCCGGATTTGAGCTCAAACCCGACATGTACGTCAACGTGCGCATCAAGGGGAGCGAGGTCAGGGATGTTCTGACTGTTCCGGTTGAAGCGGTGATCAATTCAGGCGAGAAAAAGATTGTTTTCGCGGCTCTTGGCGACGGCAGGTTCGAGCCTCGTCAGATCAAGGTCGGGATGCAGGACGAGGAAGGGTCTATGCAGATTGTCCAAGGGGTCCTCGAAGGTGAACGGGTTGTCACCAGCGCCCAGTTCCTGTTCGATTCCGAGAGCAGGCTGCGCGAAGCGATCCAGAAGATGCGTCAGCCTGAGTCTGAGCCTGAGGACCATGCCGAGCAGGATATGGAAGACCCGTCCGCTACGACTCTTCAGGAAGAAGAGCTCGAAGATTTGTTCAAATGACGTCACGGCTCTATTTTTCGTGGGTTGTTGCAAAATGCAAAAAACCATGAATGGATATCTGACACAACTGGCAACTGACAACTGGAAACGGACGGTTTTTTATCATGCTTGAAAAAATCATTGATTGGTCCAGTCACAACCGCTTCATGGTCATCCTGGCAACGATGTTCGTTGTAGTCGGGGGAATCTATGCGCTGCGTAATATTCCTATTGATGCCATACCCGACCTTTCCGATGTGCAAGTGATTATCTTTACCGAGTATCCGGGGCAGGCGCCGCAGGTGGTCGAGGACCAGGTCACCTATCCGCTGACGACGCAGATGCTGGCGGTCCCGGGAGCCAAAGATGTACGGGGGTACTCCTTCTTCGGCCTCTCCTTCGTCTATATTATCTTCGAAGACGGCACCGATATCTACTGGGCTCGCTCGCGGGTTCTCGAATACCTGAATTACGCCGCGGGGCGGCTGCCGAAGGGGGTCACTCCGTCGCTTGGACCTGATGCGACCGGTGTCGGCTGGGTCTACCAGTATTCGCTAAAGAGCGACCGGCACGATCTGCAGGAGCTCCGTTCAATCCAGGATTGGTTTCTGCGCTACGAGCTGACGGCGGTCGAGGGGGTCTCCGAGGTTGCCTCTATCGGCGGCTATGTCAAGCAGTACCAAGTGGCAGTCGACCCGGATCGGCTGCTGGCCTATCACATCACCATCCCCCAGATTCGCCAGGCCATCCAGCGCAGTAATAATGACGTCGGCGGACGGGTGATCGAGATGGCCGAGACCGAATTCATGGTCCGGGGGCTGGGGTACATCAAGTCGACGCAGGATATTGAGCAGATAGTGGTCGGCACGGACATGCGCGGGACGCCGATTTTACTCCGGGATCTGGCCGAGGTCAAGCTGGGTCCGGAGATGCGTCGCGGTCTGGCCGAACTCAACGGGGAAGGGGAGGTCGTAGGCGGCATCGTCGTCATGCGTTTCGGCGAGAACGCCCGAGCTGTCATTGAGCGGGTGGAGAGAAAACTCGAGGATCTTAAAGTCGGACTTCCTGAAGGAGTGGAAATAATAACCGTCTATGACCGCTCAGGTCTCATCGATCGCTCCGTATCCAATCTCAAAGAAAAGCTGTTGGAAGAGAGTATCGTCGTCGCCCTGGTGATTATCCTTTTCCTCTTCCACCTGCCGAGCGCGGCCGTGGTCATTCTGGCGCTCCCCGTCGGCATTCTGATGTCTTTCATCATCATGTATATTCAGGGACTCAATGTCAATATCATGAGCCTCGGCGGCATCGCTATCGCTATAGGCACCATGGTCGATTCTGCGATTATCATGGTGGAGAATGCCCACAAACGCATCGAGTATGAGCCGGATAAACCGCGTACCGAGGTGATCATCGCCGCGGCCAAGGAGGTCGGCCCCACCATCTTCTTCGCTCTGCTGGTGATCACCGTCTCCTTCGCCCCGGTTTTCACCCTGCAGGAGCAGGCGGGACGCATGTTCAAACCCCTGGCCTTCACCAAGACGTACGCCATGGCGACGGCCGCCATTATCTCCATCACCCTGGTGCCGGTGCTGATGGTCTGGTTCATCCGCGGACGCGTTCGCGCGGAAGCGGCCAACCCCATCAATCGTGCTCTCATCGGCGGTTACAAGCCGGTCGTCGATTTCGTTCTACGCTGGCGCAAAATGACCCTGCTGGTGGCGCTGGCGCTGACGCTCTCCATCGCATGGCCCGTCAGTAAAATGGGGACGGAATTCATGCCGCCTCTCTACGAGGGGGATCTGCTCTACATGCCGACCACCCTGCCGGGAATCTCGATCACCAAGGCAAAGGAGCTTCTGCAGCAGACCGACCGGATCATCGCTACTTTCCCCGAGGTGCATCACGTCTTCGGCAAGGTCGGCCGGGCCGAGACGGCCACCGATCCGGCGCCACTCTCCATGATCGAAACGACGATCATGCTCAAATCCGAGGACGAATGGCGTAAATTGCCCACGCCCCGCTTCTACTCCGACTGGCCGCATTGGACCGAGTGGGTGAAGAAGCCGCTGCGCTGGGTGATGCCGGAAGAGAAGACGATAACGGTGGAACAACTCACCGAGGAGTTGAATAACGCCATCCAGTTCCCCGGTCTGACCAACGCCTGGACCATGCCGATCAAAACCCGCATCGATATGCTCTCCACCGGCATCAGAACTCCGGTCGGCATCAAGATCATGGGGGATGACCTGCAGATCCTTTCCGATCTCGGCGAGGAAATCGAGGCATTGGTGCGCACCTTGCCCGGTACACTCTCCGCCTTCTCCGAGCGTGTTACCGGCGGGAATTATCTCGATTTCGTCATAGACCGCACAGAGATCGCCCGCTACGGCCTGACCGTGGCCGATGTACAGGATATCATTCAGAGCGCCATCGGCGGTATGAATGTCACCCAGACTGTCGAGGGGCTGGAACGCTACTCTGTCAACATCCGCTACATGCGCGATTACCGTAACGACCTGCCGGCTCTCAATCGGGTGCTTATTCCCCTCAAGGGCGGCGGTCACATCCCTATTTCCCAAGTCGCCGATATCCAGATCAAGAAGGGCCCTCCTGCGATCAAGAGCGAGAATGCCCGGCGTTCCGCCTGGATCTACGTCGACCTGCGGGGGATCGACGTCGGCACCTACGTCGAAAATGCCCGCAAAGCGGTATTAGAGCAAGTGAAGTTGCCGCCTGGATACAACATCGTCTGGAGTGGCCAATACGAGTACATCGAGGCGACAAGGGCGCGGCTCATGGTGATCATTCCGATGACCGCCTTGATCATTTTCCTTCTGCTCTACATCAGCACTCAATCAGTCGTGAAGACAGGCATCATTCTCCTGTCGGTTCCGTTCGCGCTTGTCGGAGCTTACTGGCTGATGTATCTGCTCGGCTACAATTCCTCGATCGGGGTCGCGGTCGGCCTTATCGCTCTGGCGGGGCTCTCGGCCGAAACCGGAGTGGTGATGCTCCTCTACCTCGATATTGCCTATAAGAGATGGCAGGACGAAGGTCGCATGCTGACCCGAGGCGATCTGCATCAGGCCGTCATGTACGGAGCGGTGCAGCGTATCCGTCCCAAAGCCATGACCGTGGTGACCATTATTGCCGGTCTCTTCCCCATCATGTGGAGCACCGGGGCGGGCGCCGATGTCATGAAGCGGATCGCCGCCCCCATGGTCGGCGGCTCTATCACCTCGCTGCTGGTCATCATGCTTGTCATGCCTATTATTTACTTTATCTGGCGCAGCATCGGGCTCGACAAATCGATGGAACCGACGATGGAAGACGACAAGCATTAAAGACGCTTACCACGCCATCCTGGTGATGGCCGACATCCTCAACCTCGACGTGCTTGCTGAAGGAGTCGTGAAACGTTCTCAACTCGATTTCTACGAGGAAGGTCATGCAACGACGGTCCTCTCCTTTATCTGGCGACAACGTCGCCTCGATCAATCCCTGGTGCCGACCGGGGTAGAGGAGATCGAAGATTGATATTCGGCAGACACACTAACTGCAAACGAAATGGAGAATGAGATGAAAATGAAACAGGTCATGAGTATGCTGATGTTTTTGCTGTTGTTGGTCCCTGGTTTCGCTCAGGCGTCGGAGCACGCGATGCCGATGGATCATAGCAAGATGAAGATGGACCAGGATAAAAAAAGGATGGATCACAACAAGATGGCGATGGAGCATGGAAAAAATGAGATGGCCGGGATGATGATGCTCGCCTCAGAAGAGGCAGACGGCGTCAAGGCGATGTTTCATCTTAACGACGTCAAGATGCAGATGGCCAAGGCCGGACAGCCGTTTACCCATCATCTGATGGTTAACTTCGTCGACAGCAAAACCGGCAAGCCGATTGTCGAAGGGAAGGTTGCGGTCAAGGTGAAAACCCCGGCAGGCGTCGAAGGGAAAGCGCAGATGATGATGGGGATGGACGGACACTTCGGTATCGATCTGGTTCTCGATCAGACCGGAACGTACCATTTCAAAATCGCCAGCAAGCTCGCTGACGGCAAGAAGCGCGAATTCAATCCGCAGCATCAATTTTAAGCTGTAACCGATCTGCTCAAAAAAAAGGGGGGGGTAATGCCCCACCCTTTTTTTTTACAGTTTCCTGACCCGGTTGAGACTCCCCATCACGTACCCTTCGAGTTCGAGACAGACGTAGAAGAAGCCGAATCCCTTGAGACGGGCGGAGACCTGATCCATGAAATCGGCATCGAAGAATCGGCTGCGCTCTTCGCGGGCCACTTCGATGCGGGCGATGTTCTGATGGTTGCGCACGCGGAACTGCCGGAAACCGAGCTGCCGCAGATACTCTTCGGCTTGCTCGATCTGTTGCAGCTTGGCGATGTCGATGGTCTCACCGTATGGGATACGTGACGCCAGACAGGCGAAGGGAGGTTTGTCCCAGGTCGGCAGGTCGAGCTGTCGCGACAGAGTGCGGATCTCTTTCTTGGTAAAACCGGCCTCGCGCAACGGGCTGGTGATGCCGAGTTCGCGGGCCGCTTCGGATCCTGGCCGGTAGTCGTTGCCGTCGTCGAGATTTTCACCATCGGCGACCGTCTTGATGCCACAGCTTTCGGCCAGCTGGAGGATACCGCCGAACTCAATCTTTTTGCAGTGGTAACAACGATTTTCAGGGTTGCTGGCGACATTCGCCTCGATATCCGGCTCTGTGACGATATGGTGACGGATATTGATCATGGCGGCGAAGCGGATCGCCGCGGCAAGTTCGCTTCTTGGCAGCATGGGGGAATCGACCGTAACGGCCAGAGCCTTGTCCTGAAGTTCGGCCACTGCAACAGCGCAGAGCAGACTCGAATCGACCCCGCCCGAGAAGGCAATAACCAGAGACCCGTAGCTGCGGATCAAGCTTCTGAGCTGTTCTTCTTTTTTGGCCAGAACAGTATGCAGATCATTGTTGCCGGTCAGCATTTTTTGTTATTCTCCATCGCTAAAACAAACCCCAAAAAAAGAGGCGACCTCTCCTCTTTATCGGTTCAGGAAATGAACTTACTTTTTATCTTTTCGGCGGCGACTCTCGTCGCGCCAGAGGTTGATCAGCAGGAGGCCGACGCCGATGGTGATGGCAGAATCGGCGACGTTGAAGGCAGGCCAGTGATACTGGTACCAGTGAGCGTCGATGAAGTCGATCACTTCACCGATGCGGATGCGATCGATCAGGTTTCCGAGCGCACCGGCGAAGATCAGCGCCATGGCCCAGTGTTGCAATTTCTGGGAGAATTCAACCTTGCGCAGGTACCAGAGAATTCCGATCAGGGCGATGCAGGAGACCGTGATAAAAAATGGAATGCGGATGGCGCTGTCGGAGAGGATGCCGAATGCGGCCCCCTTGTTGCGGACATAGGTCAAGGTTAAAAAATTATCGATCAGCGGCACCGATTCGTGCAGTCGGAAACGGCTGTCGACCAGCAGCTTGGTCCACTGGTCAAGAACCAGCAGCGGCAGAGCGACAATCAGCAACAAGAGGTAGGGGCGTAAGGTTTTTATCATTTTTCAGACCTGGCTTAAATTGGCGACGCAGCGTGCGCAGATCGTCGGGTGGTCGCTGTGACTGCCGACGTTGGTGGCGTAGTTCCAGCAGCGCTCGCATTTGACCCCTTCGGCTTTGCTGACGGCGATACGCAGCCCGGCAACCTCTTCACCTGTAAAGCCGGCTGCGATTTCGTCGACCAGTTCCACCTGGGAGACGATGAACAGCGCGGCGAGTTCGTCGCGATAAGTTTTGAGCAAAAGGCCGAATTCATCGGCCGGGGCGACAATCTCGACTTTTGCGTCGAGAGAGTGGCCGACGATTTTGGCGTTGCGTGCCTGTTCAATCGCCTTGGTGACATCGCTGCGGATGCTGATCAGTTTTTTATAACGCTCTTCGAGGGGGGCATCTTTCAGTCCGGCGTTGAGTTTCGGGAATGCAGCCAGGTGCACACTCTCTTCGCGTTCGCCCGGAAGCTGCCACCAGATCTCATCGGCGGTAAAGGAGAGGATCGGAGCGATCAACCGGGTGAGAGTGTCGATGATCAGATAGAGTGCTGTCTGGCCACTGCGTCGGGCGGTGCTTTCGGCTGCGCTGGTGTAGAGGCGATCCTTGAGAATATCAAGATAGAAAGCACTCATATCGATGGAACAGAAATTGTGCACGGCGTGGTGGACGGTGTGAAATTCGTAGCTGTTGTATGCCGCTGTAACTTTTTCGGTCAGGCTGACCAGGCGTGAGATGGCCCACCGGTCGATTTCAAGCATCTGCTCCGGAGCGACACTGTCTGTTGCTGGAGCGAAGTCGTTCAAGCTGCCGAGGATATAGCGGGCGGTGTTGCGAATGCGCCGGTACGCTTCGGCGACCTGCTGCAGGATATGATCGCCGACCCGGGTGTCGTTGCGGTAATCCTGGGTTGCGACCCAGAGCCGGAGCAGCTCGGCGCCAAATTTACTGATGACTTTCTCCGGGGCGACGACGTTGCCGAGGGATTTTGACATCGGGCGGCCATTTTCATCGAGAACGAAGCCGTGAGTCAAAACCGCTTTGTAGGGGGCGGTGTCTCGTGTTCCGACACAGGCGAGCAGGCTCGAATGGAACCAGCCGCGGTGCTGATCGCTCCCTTCGAGGTAGAGGTCGGCCGGGGAGTTCAATTCGGCGCGTTTCTCAACCACGGCGGCGTGTGAGACGCCGGAATCGAACCAGACATCGAGAATATCCATCTCCTTGTTGAAATCGTCGTGACCGCAGGCGGGGCAGACAGTCCCGGCGGGGATCAGCTCCTTGACCTCACGTTCAAACCAGATATCACTCCCGCTCGTCTCGAACAGGTCGGCGATATGGTGCATCACTTTGCTGTCGGCAAAAGTCTCCCCACATTTCGTGCAGTAAAGAGCGGTGATCGGCACCCCCCAGGTCCGTTGGCGGCTGATACACCAGTCGGGTCGGTTTTCGATCATGTTGAAGATCCGATCGCGTCCCCAGGGCGGAATCCATTGCACATTGTTGATATGCTCAAGAGCTTTTTTGCGCAAGTCGTTCGACTCCATGGAGATAAACCACTGCTCCGTGGCACGAAAAATGATCGGCTTTTTGCAACGCCAGCAGTGCGGATAGCTGTGTGTCACCTTGCCGACCTGCAGCAGGGCGCCGACTTCCTGAAGTTTGGCGTTGACCGCATCGTTGGCCGTCTTGGTGACATCAAGCCCGGCAAAAAATTCAACATCGTCGTGGTACTTGCCATAATCGTTGACCGGGTTGTAGATCTCCAGTCCGTAACGCAGGCCGGTCACATAGTCATCCTGGCCGTGGCCAGGGGCGGTGTGGACACAGCCGGTCCCGGCCTCAAGGGTGACGTAGTCGGCAAGAACCAGCAGAGAGTTGCGATCGTAAAGCGGATGTTTGCAGCGTTTTTTTTCAAACGGAGCGGCACAGAAGGTGGCGAGAACGGTGTAGTCATCAATTGCAAGCTCCTTGAGGACCGCTTCGTGCAGCCCTTCGGCCATCACCAGAACATCGGCCCCGACCTCGACCGCCACGTACTGAAGTTCAGGATGCAGACAGACGCCGAGGTTGGCCGGAATGGTCCACGGGGTGGTGGTCCAGATGACGAAGGAGATATTTTTGCCGGTGAGGGCCGAGAGTTCAAATGGCAGTTCGTCGACAAAAGGGAATTTGACGTAAATCGAGGGGGAGACGTGATTGTCGTGCTCCACCTCGGCCTCAGCCAGTGCCGTGATGCACGACGGGCACCAGTGCACCGGTTTCTTCCCTTTATAAAGCCCCTTGCGCTCGGCAAAACGGGCCAGTTCGCGGGCGGTCGCAGCTTCATAATCGGCGGTCATGGTGAGGTACGGATGCTTCCAGTCACCAAAGATGCCGAGGCGCTGGAACTCCTCGCTCTGGATATCGACCCAGCTTTTGGCATAGCTGCGACACTCCTTGCGGATCTCTGCTTTGGTCATCTCGCGCTTTTTCTTGCCGAGTTGCTGATCAACCTTCAACTCTATCGGCAGACCGTGACAGTCCCAGCCAGGAACGTAGGGGGTGTAGAAACCTTGCATCCGCTTGCTCTTGATGATGATGTCTTTCAGGATTTTGTTCAGAGCGTGACCGATGTGGATATTCCCGTTGGCATACGGGGGGCCATCATGCAGGGTGAAATTGGGACGCCCCTGACCGAGCGTTTCGAGTTTGGCGTCGAGACCGATCTGCTTCCAGCGAGCGATTACTTCGGGCTCGCGAACCGGAAGGTTTCCGCGCATTGGAAATTCGGTTTCGGGCAGATTGAGGGTCTCTTTGTAATCCATTATGTCCTCCGCAAAGACGGTACTTACCGTTTAAAATTGAATTACGCAGAATAGCAAAACTGCCTGATAAGTCAAGGAAAAACCCTTGTTTTGCAGGAGTCCACCGGGGGAGCTGTCTGTTCTTCGGTCAAGAAGAGTGCTTTAGTCGGAGGGGCGGTACCTGCTGCGGCGCGCGAGAAAAAGATAGCCCATCAGACCGGCGAGAATCGATGCGATGAAGATTCCGACTTTGGCGTTGGCGACGCTCTCTGCATTGAGGTAAGCGAGGTTGGTGATAAACATCGACATGGTAAAGCCGATCCCTGCAAGCATGCCGATACCGGCAATATCGGACCAGCGGCTACCGATCGGGAGATCACAAAGTCTGAACTTGACCGCCAGCCAGGCGAAAAGCAGGATGCCGAGCGGTTTGCCGATAAAAAGACCAAGGGTGACACCGATGGTAATCGGATGGGTCAGGGCGGTGCCGAGTTCATTGGCCGTGAGAGAGATCCCGGCATTGGCAAGAGCAAAAATCGGCATGACACCGTAAATGATCCAACGGGTCATTTCGTGTTCCATCCGCTGCAAGGGACTCATCGCCTCGTGACAGACATGTTCGAGAGCGAGCAAGGTGCCGAGCTGCTGCTCATTGTGAAATGGTCCGGGAATACTGACCGATCGTTTATAACGGTCAAGCAGGTCGCCGGTCTTTTTGATAAAGACATCATGGCGGTATCGAGCGCGAACCGGGATGGTGGCACCGATCAGAACCCCGGCAATTGAGGCGTGGATCCCCGATTTGAGAAAAGCAACCCAGAGTCCGAGGCCGATCAGGGCGTAAAAGTTGGGATGCTGCAGGTCGAGACGGTTGCCGATGATCAGAACGATCATAAAGAGAGCGGCGATTCCGAGAGCGGGCCATGAAAGATCGCCGGTATAGAATATGGCGATAACCAGAACGGCGCCAAGGTCATCCACAATCGCCAGAGCGGTGAGAAAAATCGCCAGAGGACGCGATATTCGGTCGCCGAGCAGAGCGATGATGCCGAGAGCGAAGGCGATATCGGTCGCCATCGGGATCCCCCAACCACGAATATCGGCCGTCCCTTGATTGATAGCTACAAAGATGGCCGCCGGAACAATCATCCCGCCAATGGCGGCGGCGATCGGTAATGTCGCCTTGCGTCGGCTGGCGAGCTCTCCGGCGAGAAATTCCCGTTTGATTTCAAGTCCGACAACAAAGAAGAAGACCGCCATCAGGCCATCATTGATCCAGTGGTGAAGAGACTGGGTCAGGCCAAATGATCTGTTGCCGACGGTTAACTCTATCTCCCAGAAGTGATGATAAGCGTCACGCAGAGGTGAGTTCGCTAAAACAAGAGCAAAGATTGAAGTCGCCAGGAGGAGAATACCTCCTGATGCCTGATTTTTGAAGAAATCTTCGAATGGACGAAGCAGGGATGCAATTTTGATGTTCGGCATTGGTGTCGATCTCCGTTTGGGTAATTTTTGCCAGCATGAAACTATTCAGCACCTGCCGCTTCCTGATTGATCTGCTCCTTGGCGGGAAACTGTAACGCGATGGTACAGCCACCCCCGGGAGTATCGAGCAGTTCGACATTGCCGTTATATTGGCGAACGATCTTTTGTACCGTTGCCAGTCCGATTCCGGTCCCTGGCAGATGCTTGACGTCTTCCCCGCGGAAAAAGACATCAAATGCACGCTTCTTTTCTTCTTTCTGGATGCCGGGCCCATGATCGATCAATCGCAGAATTGCCCGGTGGTCTCTTGTCTCTCCCTCTATCTCGATCGAGCCGCCGTCGGGACAGCCATAATTCAGGGCGTTATGCAAAAGATTGCTGAACAACTCTTCAATCAACGACTCAGGGATCAGAAGAGACGGCAGCGAAGAAGAGGTGACCTCGACATTCTTTTCGATTATTTTGGGCGCCAGGTCGGTGAGGACACTGTCCAGAACCGCCCCGGTGTCGACCGGCTCGTCTGGTGCCGGCAGGTGCCCGGTGCGTGAAAGTTGCAACAGATCTTCCATTAGTGCCAACATCCGGGTCCCCTGATTTTCGATCTCTGCCAGCAGGTCAAGCCCCTCGGGATCGAGTTGGTCGCGGTACTCCTGTTGCATGAATTCGGCAAAACCGATGATCGGGGTGAGGGGGGAGCGCAGATCGTGCGAGACCGTGTAGACAAATGAATCGAGTTGTCGATTCGCTTCCAGAAGCCGTGCGTTCGCTTCCTTGCGATCGGTAATGTCGCGCCAGACAGCCAGTTTTAAACGTTCACCCGTGTTTGAAAAGAGCGGGGTATGAATAATTTCATAAGTTCGACCGTTTAAGGGGAGGAGACGTTCTTCACGGACCGTTTCGCCAGTCAGCACCATGTTTAAAGGACAATCCTGACAAGGGGCGGTTGCGTTGTGCAGAGCCTGGTAACAAAATTCCCCCTCAATCGC
>JACUTX010000346.1 GCA_014859615.1 Desulfuromonadales bacterium
CTCGGTCGCACCGATCAGGTCAATATCACCGCAGCACTCCACCAGCTCTTTAAAAAGAGATTGCGCTGATTTTTCACCTTTGCGCGGGGGGTGATTGATGTCGGATAGGCGGGAGCCGTTCTGGCGGGAGTGGCGTCAGGCTATTATGTCCAACGCCTTGATTATTCAGTTTTACGACCGTTGCATAAAAAAGCCCCGACCAGTCTTGTCGGGGCTTTGGATTTTTATGATCAGATGTTTTATTTGGTATCCGGGATCGGGGCCGTGTAATCAATCCCCACCTTTTTACCGAAGCCGTAAAGGGTGATTTTCGAACCTGCGTTCGGTGAACCCTGACTACTGACGGCGATGACATATTCCAGGATGAAATCGGGTGCGGCATACTTCTGGAAGATATCCATACGGTCATAAGTAATCGCAATTCCGGCCGGCATCACCAGTGTCTGTTGGTTGCCGCCGACGATGCCGAAGTTCATCAGCGGCTGTCCCTCAGAATTGAAGATCTGCACATTTTGAAAGGCAATATCGACGGCGTAGATATTGCCGCTGCGGTCAACTGCGGTCGATTTGGGGCGGACGAAGTTACCGGCCCGAGCGCCGCGCGAGCCGATCGGCTTTAAAATTTCGCCGGACGGGCTGAGAAGTCGCAATGATGCCGCAAGTGTTTCCGTGACCAGAATATTCCCTTCGGGGGTTTTGGAGAGGTGGATAGGCATCCCGAGAGGCGGGTCAGTTGCAATGGTTCTGATGATCTCCCCGGTATTTTTATTCAAAACCTGGATCTCGTTGTTTGTAGAACCAGAGATAAACAGGTTGTCGCCGTCAATGAGTAACCCCAAGGGGCGGATTCCAGATTCCCTGCTGAAACTGAACTGTTTCAAATAGTTATGTTGGGCATCAAAAACGACGATACTCGGATTGATCTCTTCACCGAGATCACCAGTGTAGAGGGTTCCGTCAGTGTCGATCGCGATATTGAACGGTTTGCGCAATCGGTCCTTGAAATAATCGATTGTGCGTTGTTCGAAATCGACGACGGCTATCCCCTGGCTGGCTTTGCCGGAATCGGCAACATAGAGCTGGCCATTATGGAAGGCGAGACCATAACCTTTCGATAGTCCCCCGCCAACTGTTTCGCCAATTAGAAGGGATAGTGTCTTGTTATTTTGCAGGCTACCCTGATCGTTGAATGAGGTGAGCAGCTGCACCCGGGGCGGGGCGGGCTCCTCAGGGAAGAAGATGAATGGTGTTTTTGTGGTGCAGCCAGCAAGGAGCAGACAGAATATGGTAAAAATATGGAGCGCTTTGGTCTGCCAGACACGCCGCTGGCTCAGCTTGCGATCTTTCACGATGACAACTCCTTACATTGACTTTTTGCGGGATTATTTTGCAGCAGATAGAGCAGAACTATAGCAGATGACGCGGCGGTGAAACAAGAAAAAAGGCAGCCGGACCTGCAGTTCCGGCTGCCTCTATCAGAGCATTGTTACAAAAATTACTTGTTGTGGCAGTCGAGGCACATAGCACTGGCGGCATTGCTGTAGCGCAGCAGACCAGGAACGGTAGCAGCGTTATGCACGTCGTGACAGGTTGCACACTCCATCTGGTCAGAATTCGTACCGTAAAAGACCAGCAAGCTGCCACTATTGGTCAGCGCAGTAGCCCGGTCATGAATGCCGGCATCAGCAGTGGCGCTGGTGTCGTAGTTGAAGCTGACCGGGTGGTCGTTGGTCAGGTCTTGGGTCAGGTTGGTCAAGCCAGCGGCGAGAGTTCCAGCAGTACCGGCGCCGCCGATGTAGCTGTCGAGTGCCACGGTGCCGTCATGGCAGCTGAGACAGGCGAGGCTGATGCCGCTGATGGCAATGGTGCCGCCCTGGAAAGTGGCGCTGGTATATTCGGTAAAAGTATCTGCGCTGGGAGTGTGCGCCCAGAGCGGGCCACCGGCGGACGGAGCATATGAATTATGCGGGGTGTGGCAGGGGGCGCAAATTTCAGTATCGAAATTAATAGCACCAGTAGTAAAGTCATGTGACGAGCCGGAGAGTGCTGCAAATGCCGATGTGCTCATCAGAACCAGAGCAATTGTAAGAACTAAAAACTTTTTCATTTTCTTCTTCTCCTTTTGATGTTGGGTTTGTTCCGTTTACCCGGTTGGCCGGTCA
>JACUTX010000347.1 GCA_014859615.1 Desulfuromonadales bacterium
GATTGTTCTACGATAACATCCATGGAAAGGATTATAGTGTATTTTCTTCAAGGTTGTTTTTTTGTCTTAATCCTGAACTATGATCAGGAGTCTCCCACCGAATCATCAAGGCCGCGGCACAGGGAATAAACCAATCCTTCAGGAAAATAAAAATGTCACATCCCCTCACTATCGGCCAATTGGCAAAAAAAGCAACGGTCAGCAGGATTTTTTGCAGACTATTCCACAGTGAATCGTAGAATAGTCTGCAGTGTCCGAAGGATCAGGAGGGTTTCAGATCGTATTTCTCCAGGCGATAGAGCAACACATGACGAGGAATTTGCAGCAGTTCAGCGGCTTTGGTCTGATTGCCGCCGGTGCGTTCCAGCGCTTGCAGGATCGCTGATTTTTCCAGCTCATCCAGGGAAAAACCAGCTGCCGGAAGCATGAAGGGAGAATCCTTTACACCGGCGGTGTCGCCACTCTGCCGGGGTCGAAGATTGGGGGGCAGGTCGGCCAGCTCGACAACCTCGCTGGTGCAGAGAATCGCCAGGCGTTGCATCAGATTCTGCAGTTCCCTGACATTGCCGGGCCAGGAATAGCCCTGCAACGCCGTCACCACAGCGTCATTTAAACAGAGCTGTCGGGTGCCAGCAGACCGGCGCAGAAAGTGCTGAGCCAGCAGGGGGATATCTTCAGGACGCCGACGCAGGGGGGGCACCTCCAGGGGAATCACCGCCAACCGGTAATAGAGATCTTCCCGAAACTTTCCCTGCTGAATCTCCTCTGCCAGATCGAGGTTGGTGGCAGCTACCACCCGCACGTCGACGGAGCGGGTCTGTCCACCGACCGGTTCGATCTCTCCCAATTGCAGGACACGCAGCAATTTGGGTTGCTGATCCAGGGGCAACTCGCCGATTTCATCGAGAAACAGGGTGCCGCCGTCGGCCTGTTCGAATTTGCCTTTTCGGTCCTTGACGGCCCCGGTAAAGGACCCTTTGATGTGGCCGAACATTTCGCTTTCGATCAGCCCTTGCGGAATCGCGGCGCAGTTCAGGGCAACAAAGGGTTGGGCAGCACGGGCACTCTGATCATGCAGTCGGCGTGCTAAAAGTTCTTTGCCGGTACCGCTTTCACCGCTCAGGAGCAGCGGCACCTCGGATGTCGCTACCCGATCCAGGGTATCGATCAGCTGCTGCATATTCGGAGCGGCGGTTATCAGTTGAGGGGTGCTGCTCTCTTCAAGCTGCTTGCGCAACTGTTTGTTTTCGCGCTGCAGTACGCAGAACGACAACGCCCGCTCCACCGCCAGGCGCAGGGCTTCACGGGAGAAGGGTTTGACCAGGTAATCGTGGGCGCCGCGCTGCATCGCCTTGACTGCGCTTTCGACACTGCCGAAAGCGGTCACCACAATCATCAGGATGTCCGGATACTCCCGATGCACATTGGCCAGCAGTTCAAAACCGCCCATCCGTTCCATTTTCAGATCGGTGATGATCAGGCGCGGCTGTTCTTTGGCAACCATCGCCAGGGCCTCATCACCATCTCTGGCGACGCTGACCAGATACCCTGCCTGTTGCAGGGTGTGCTCCATCATCCGTCGCAGAGAATCGTCGTCATCGACGACCAGAATGTTATCAGACATATCGTGTTCCCACAGGCAGCCCCCTCATCAACGCAGAAAAAACAGAGAATGTTCTCCAGAAAGTTGTAGACTATTACCTAAATCCGTGAGTAATTGTACGTAAAAACATCTTTGATCTTTGACACTCAGCTGATTTTATTGTGATTTTCTGTTATTCTTGAGCCGTCTTGAAATTCACCCAAGGAGTTTTATTGTGACATTTCCTCGGTTCAAGCTTGAGCAGTCGGACAAAGAGTTCTACACGTCAACGTCCGGTCTGGCGCTGGTTGGTGTGGCCCTGAATCGTTATACAACCCTTGTGTCCCGAACGGATAAGGCCGCCCCCAAACGAGGCATTGCCACATCGGATGTACTGCGTAGTTATGTGGGCCTGTTGTGCCAGGGGAAGAGCGATTTTGCTGCCATCCGTCCGTTTTTTGAGGATGACGAATTCTTCCGTCATTTGCTGGGACTGACAAAGGTTCCATCACCGGAAACCCTCCGCCAGAGACTCGATGAGTTTGCTGAGATCCTGCGGATCATCGTCGATGCCGGCATG
>JACUTX010000348.1 GCA_014859615.1 Desulfuromonadales bacterium
GGCTGTGTTTGATGACGCTGAGGTTATTGTCTTTGAGGACCTTGTTTTCAACCGTGTCGTCTGCGTCGGCCAGTAGCCTGGTGATGTCCAGCTCTTCCTCTTCCCGGAAGTAGTTGAAGATCGGTGCGTCGTAAGACGGGCTGGCGTAGAAGGCCCCTTCGATCGGCTGCGGCGAGCCGTCGTCGTACTCCATGTTGTTGGAGAACACCATCAGCTGGGTGATGTTAATAAAACGCCGGAAGCGAGGATTGCGGCAGCGGGTGATGATGCGGTTGCGCTCGGCCAGCACGCCTTCCCGGTTGTTCGGTTTCTTGACCTCGATGAAGACCAGCGGCAGGCCGTTGATGAGCAGGGTAATGTCGGGACGGAACTCATCGTCGCCGTTCTTGCAGGTCAGTTCCGTGATTAAATGAAAGCTGTTGTTCGAGAAATCGGCAAAGTCGATCAGCCGGGTGCCGGAACGCTCCGTGAGTTTTTCGTAGAAGGCCTTGCCGAGGTCCTCGTTTTCCAGCGAGAGTTTGACGTCGGTCAGCAGGCGATCGATGTCGTCAGCGTTCAGACCGGGATTGATCCTGGCCACGGATGTGCGAAACAGGGTCGGGAAAATGTTGGTCTCTTCATCCCATACCGCATTCCTGAGCGAAAGGTAGCGGTAGCCAAGCCGCACCAGATGCAGGATACAAGGGATTTTGACCCGTGAATCTTCGGTGAAAACCATCAGACCAGTTCCCCCTGATTCTTTTTCTGCTCACAAAAAAGCTCGAACTGCCGCTGTGCCAGCTTCGACGGCACCGTCCTGCCGTTTTCCCAGCGGTTGACCGTAGCAAAGCTCACGCCGAGGGCTTGGGCCAACTCCTCCTGGGAGAGCGCCAGCTGCCGCCGGACCTCTTTGACCGTTTCCGGGAAGTTTTCGGGACAAGGGATCATGGCTATCAGACCTCTCCTGCTGATCGAGTCAACCGCAGCAGGCCGGGCGCCACGTTCCACTGGTGGCTGTCGTCGGTGGCGACGCTGATGGTCTTCTTGTTGAGGCGCAGCACCATGCCTTCCAGCATCCGGCCGTCCGGGGCCTGGAAGCCGACCCGGTCGCCTCTGGTGAAGCTGGTCATCAGCGTGGTGGCACGGGCCTGGGAGATGAGTTTGAGCCGCTCGACAATCAGCCGATTAAGAAAGAGCAGGTCCTCTTCGTTCAACCGCGTGATCGCCTCGACGGCGGAGACGCGGTCGACGATCTTGACGCTGCCGGGTTTCATGACTGCACCCTCTGTTGACGCAAGCGTGAGACTATCTCAGACATTGATCCGCTCCTGTTCGATGTAGGGGCGCAGCTCCGGCCGCAGGGCCTTTTCGGTGACCAGATCGACCGGACAGCCGAGCAGGTCCTCCAGATAGAACTGCACGCCGAAATAACGCTTGGAGGTGGCCGGGCCGTCGAAGGCCACCAGCACATCGATATCACTGCTGCTGGTCGCCGCATCGCGGGCGGTGGAGCCGAACAGGGCCAGCCGGGTCACACCGAAACGGGACTGCAGTTCCGGTTTGCTGCTCAGCAATTCCAGAGCACGTTGTCTGTTCATCGTTCAACCTCTACTTGCGAGCCGGTGAGTATCGATAATGCCGGTCGCGACGATTATTGAAAACGTCCAAACTATATAACATTTGTTATGTAATGTAAAAGATGAATTCAGTCGAGCTTCGTCTACGTGTATAAAATATTGAAGGACTGTAAATACTGATTTTCCGGAATCCCTGTCCGGTTTCCCCAAAGACAACAACTCCCTTTATTAGAGTTGCCGGTTTTCCAGAAGAGGGGTTGAGTAGAGGACAGGTTTCAACCTCCCTTGAATTCCGGGGACTCCACAGAATGTCGCAAATTTAAGGGGTCGCAACACAGTATTTGCTCCGCTGGGGGACCCGCATCTCATGCCGCGCAGAGGTCATTATTTGATCGCCGTTTGACACATCGAAAAAAGAAATCAGCTCTCTCAACGGCAACAATCACTTCTATCTCGCCTCCTCGCCTTTGAAAACCTCTGTTAATGTCCAAGGGCATCAGGCGCGACGTTCTCTGTGTAGGGCAAAAGCTACGTATCTCTCTGCCGACACCGCAAAAAAAAGGCGGCCCCGATCGGGGCCGCCTTA
>JACUTX010000349.1 GCA_014859615.1 Desulfuromonadales bacterium
TATAGAAAGACGGCTTAAAGAACTGGCCGAAAACGCCCCGGCCCTAATCGCTCACTCTCCCACACCTAAAGAGGTACAGGTGATCTTGTGGCAGGAACTGGAAACCGTTCTTAACGAGTTCGACATATTGGCAACTGCACTAGGCGGCCTTGTGGCCGGGAGGGATTTAGAATGCAGGAAGGGAAAGAAATAACCATGCCGCAACAGCAAGACGGGCACAGAGAACAGCGGTGGAGGAAGGCTACCCCTGCTACCTAAAATAATTTAAACACGAGGAGGGGGGCTATTAAACCCTGTAGGACACCATCTAAAGACCGATGATGAAATCAATTTCAGGCGTCTCCCGAAAATGACTTTGAATTTAGATAACCACTCGTACACATAACCATGACTTAGCAGAATTTTTACTCTATTTTAAATATGAATCATAGAATTGCTTTATGTTTGACTTGAACACTGGAGCAATATCTTTTTCTTCATATACAACTAATTGTCTTGTGCCAGTAATTTTACATGAAAAACGTTCAGTTAATGCAAGTCTTTCAAAATCTTTTTTTGAGATTTCAACTACGCCTGTTTCCCATTTATTATATGAAGCATAACCTACAACGTTATTATAAGAAATTGTATCTGATGTGCTGTTCTCTTGATTTTTAACTTTTAGAGAAATCAATTGACCCTCTGGAAAGAGAAACACAACATCGCTAATTATTCCTAACTGATTCGGTCCTCCATATTTAGAATTATAGTCTGTTTTATTTATAATATTAAAACCCAGAAAAACTAACTCACCAGTAGTCCTATTTTTTTCTAAAAATGGATTTAAGAATACACCAGTCCCGTCTATATGAATACCACCAGCAATTGACTTAGTCGATATTCTATTGTTTTGAGAGAGGTAAATTTGATTATTGTTTTCACTGAACCTAGTATCTGCTTCTTTTACAGAAAATTGAGGCACTCCACACCCAACAAGAACAAAAGTAGCAATAATCAGAGCCAAGTTTTTCATCGTTCCCCCTTTGTTTTTTCTTCCCTGAAAATTTAGACGTCGTTAACCTAACCCGAAATGCAAGGCGCGTCAAATATTAAGTAACTACCTTAAGACAGTCTCCCCCATTGCCAGAAAAAAGTAACTTTTCCAAATCAATCTTGAGCCGTCAGTGTTTCAAAGTTGCACCCTATTTGCACCCTGAGCCAATAAAGAGGTTAGACCGTAATGGCCTAACCTCTTGTTTTTATTGGTGGGCGTTACTGGGATTGAACCAGTGGCCCCTGCCGTGTGAAGGCAGTGCTCTCCCACTGAGCTAAACGCCCTGATTATATGTGCAAAAAAAGGAAGTAAGATATAACAGTTCATTTATTGAATGTCAAGCTGATGGGGGTGTCGGCTCTCGGGCCAGAATCGGTGCGCCATTTCATCCATTAGCGGTTCAAAAGATTTCCGGTTCAGGGCGCTGACGGCGACCGCCTGAAACCGCCGACAAAATGGCGCGATCTCGGCGAAAGGGATCTGATCGATCTTGTTAAAGACCAGCAGGCGGGGGATCATGCCGAGATCGAGATCAGAGAGAATTTTCTCGACCGCAGCAATCTGCTGCTCAAACCGGGGGTTGGAAATATCGACAATATGCAGCAACAGATCAGCATCTTCCAGCTCTTCAAGAGTCGCCTTGAATGCTCCCATTAAACTTTTCGGCAGTTTACGGATGAAACCGACCGTATCGGTGATAATCACTTCCCGTTCCATCGGAAAACGCAGACGGCGGGTTGTGGTATCGAGGGTTGCAAACAGCAGATCCTCCGTCAACACCTTGCTCTGGGTCAAAGCGTTGAGCAGAGTCGATTTTCCGGCATTGGTATAACCGACAATCGAGACGATGGGGAGTCGTCCGCGCATCCGCTTCCCCCGCCTCTGCATCCGGCCACGGGAGAGATTGACAAGCTGTTTTTCGAGTCGTGTGATCCGATCACGGATCCGGCGACGATCAATCTCAAGTTTGGTTTCGCCGGGGCCACGGCCGCCGATCCCGCCGGCCAGGCGTGAGAGGGCCGTCCCTCGACCGGTCAAACGCGGCAGGATATATTTGAGCTGGGCCAGTTCAACCTGAACCTTGCCATCGAGAGTGTGTGAGA
>JACUTX010000350.1 GCA_014859615.1 Desulfuromonadales bacterium
AACGGAACCTGTAATTATATTCTGACCCGCATGACGAAAGAAGGGGCTGAGTTTTCACACGTTTTGGCGGATGCGCAGGCTAAAGGTTATGCTGAAGTTGACCCCACCTTTGATATTGAAGGGGTTGATACCGCACATAAACTTGCTCTGCTGATCGGCCTCTGCTTCGGTACGCGTGTCAATCTGGACTCTATCTATACGGAAGGGATCGGGCAGATCTCGCCACTCGACATCCAGTACGCCGAGTTATTTGGCTATAAATTGAAATTGCTCGCAATCAGTAAAATAAATGATGGCGAAATTGAAGCGCGGGTTCATCCGACTATGATCCCTCTGCACTACCCGTTGGCGGATGTCGACGGCGTTTTTAACGCCATCCGCCTGATCGGGGATTTTGTCGGTCCTGTCATGCAGTATGGTCTCGGTGCCGGTATGGAGGCGACTGCCAGTGCTGTGATGGGTGATGTCATGTCGATCAGTCGTGGGATCGTCAGTGGCAGTGGTATGCGGACTCCGGCGATGGCTTACTCTTCATCCTCGATCAAGACTTTGAAAATCAAGTCGATCGATGATCTGGTGACCCAGTATTATATGCGCGTCGGGGTGAAGGATCAGCCGGGAGTATTGGCTACCATCGCTGGCATTCTCGGTAAATTCGGCATCAGTATCGCGTCCATGATCCAGCCTGAGCGTAACAGTGACGGTGTTGTCCCTCTTGTTTTCATGACTCACGAAGCGCGTGAAGCCGATGTCCGTGCCGCGATTGTGGAGATCGATAATCTCGAAGTCGTCCAGGACAAGACCCATTTCATCCGGATCGAAGCTGATATGGAATGACATCGTCTGAAATAAATATAAAGAGAGGCGTGACACTGTGTGACGCCTCTTTTTGGTTGAAAAACAAAGGGTGGGAAATATTTCAATCGGCTGCGATGATCTCTGCTTCGACAACAAATCGTTTGATCTTGCGTGTTGTCGTTTTTGGAAACTCGTCATCGCGCAGGGTGAATTTTTTAATTCTTTTGTAATCAGCCAGGTTTTTACCGGCAGCCAAAATCTCATCCCGGATAATCGATTCGATCTCTTCCGGTGTCAGCGGTTTATCGCCATGCTCCTGCCTGTATTTTTCAAGGGCGTCGGGGTCAGGGTAGATGACGGCATACACCTCTTCCGAATGAGCATCGACCTTATGCCCGTAGATCATCGCTTCGGCGATAAGCGGACTGTTCATCAATTCGTTTTCAATCTCTTCGGGGTAGACATTCTTCCCGTTCGGAGTCACGATCAGATTTTTTACCCGCCCGCAGATGACCAGGTTGTCGTCTGAATCGTAGCGACCGAGATCACCGGTGTGATACCAACCATCAACCAGAACCTCAGCGGTCGCCTCAGGGCGCTTATAGTACCCCTGCATGACATTCGGACCCTTGACCACAATCTCTCCCACTCCTTCACTGTTCGGGTCGTCTATGCGGACCTGAACATGCTCGATCGGAATGCCGACCGTACCGGTGCAGACATGGGTCGGGCTCTCTGCAGCGATTACCGGCGAAGTTTCGGTGATGCCGTACCCTTGGTAAATGGTCAATCCGAAAGATTTTAAGCCGTTAGCAACGGCCGGATCGAGGGCTGCACCGCCACTGACGAAAACCGTCCCTTCACCAAACGACTGTTGTACCTTTTTGCGGACAATTGCGTTGGCAAGCGGGAGTTTATAGAGGATGCGTGAAAGAGATTTTGCCTGAATGTTACGGCGAATGCGGTCGAGAAAGAGTCTGAAAACGGCCGGTACTCCGAGAAAAAAAGTCGGTTTGATTTCAAACAGGTTCTCTCCGATTTTTTTCAACGACTCGGCAAACGTAACTTTTCCACCGAGGGAGAGAGGGAGAAGAACACCGCAGACCTGCTCAAAGACATGGTTGATCGGTAGAAAAGAGAGCGTTGCCATGCTGCTGTCGAGCCTGAAATGGTGCTTTGCGGCAATAATATTTGATACGATGTTGTTATGACTGAGCATTGCTCCTTTGGACTGACCGGTCGTACCGGAGGTGTAGAGCAGAATCGCAGTCTCGTCAGCATGTCTTTTTGGCCATTTTTTTGGTCGGTCCCCCTTTAAATCCTGAACCGAGA
>JACUTX010000056.1 GCA_014859615.1 Desulfuromonadales bacterium
ATAGCCTCTGCAAACCGACTGAGCCAGCTTCTGATCCCGCCACCCCAAGGAGATGCACTATGTTCCTTTCTCTATCTCATCCCCACGCGGATGCTGCGTGATCAATCGCTGGTCTCTTTTACTCCGGTAAAGCAGGGAGTCTTTCAAGGGCGGCCACATATCTGTTCAGGTCAAAAGGCTTCCCTTCCTTCAAGACCTCAAAAACTTCTGAAACGACAACATTGCCGATCAGCTCTTTTGCTGTCTGAACTGAATACCCTTCCTCCATAAGCCGGTTCAGGGTCTGCTCGATTTCCGGCGGATCATTTAATTCGAGTTGCGTATCGACCACTTCTATAATTGCCGCTTTCAGGCGTAAATTCTGTTCCATCTATTTGTCCTTGGTTTGGGGTCATCCTTGCATTTTCAAGATTTGAGTTCGGATTGATTGAACGCGCTCTTCGAGCAGCGTATCTTTTTTCACCCTTTTTTTCAACCGGGTTACGGCTGAACTTAATGTTGCGGCCGCCCGTGCGACTCTTTGCCCCAGCTCTGTCAACGTCCCGATTCCGTCTTCAAATATAATCAGGGCGGCAACGGCGCGTGCTTCGGCAGCGTAACGCTCTTTACCCGGCGCCCGCAGCTGCGCAGAGCTAAGATTGTAGCTCTGAAGAACCAGATCAACAGCGGCATGCAGTTCAATCTGCCGGTGCGGCGATGCGATCGGCTGCTTGCGCACCCGATGGAGAAAAGTATCATCGCCGAGCACACGCAGATCGGTTCCGCTCCCCTTTCTGAATTCCGGGCGGTCTCCTTCGCGCAAGGCATCGACAACGAAACGTTGGTAGCGGTTGATTGCGACGCGCGCATGAGGATCGAACCGGGTCAAAACAGTATCGATGGTTAACCAGTCGATCTTCGCCATGCCACAATAAGCTTGCTGGCTGCTCCACCGGTAGCTCTTCGGATCGAGGCATATTCCGGCGCGGGTTGGATTGAGATGAATGTAACGGACCAGATCGAGTAGATAGCTGTCGTCATCAACCAGTATCGCCTTGAACCGGCCGTGAAAAAGCGGACCTGTGCGTTTCTGGCGCTGGTTGATCCAACGTGTGTAGCGGAAGTTGATATTCTGCATCAAGCGCGATAAAGGGATATCGCCGACCTGAACGGCCAGATGCAGGTGATCGGTCATCAGGCAAAAGGCGTGGATGCGGCAGTTGAATCGTTCCACCCCTTCGGCGAGAAGGGAGCAGAGGTAGATGCGATCTTCATCGCTAAAGAATATTTTTTGCTGATCCTTGCTGCGCAGGGTGACGTGATAGAGTGCGCCAGGATAGTTGATTCTCGTTTGACGTGCCATACAGAAAATCTATCCGATCATTTATAAAATTGCAAGCGTGACACTTGGTGCAGAGATCGCGCAGTTTACCACCACTGCCAGAGAGCGAGGATCAAGACAATCAAAAAGACGTTGATCAGGTTCATGTAAGCCATGCAGATAAAAACTTTTTTATGATCAAGGCGCGATGTCGGCACCGTTTCGGTTGTCAGTGCGGCGACAACCGGCAGAGCTAAAACCTTATCTTCGCCATGCGGCGCCTGCGACAAAACTGCGGTCAGATCGACTCCGGCGTTATGGCGCGCCATATGTGTACCGTTTTTCCAGAGTCGGCTCTCTGTGGCATCGTAAACTCGCCCCTGATAAGCGAAATACGCCTTGCGCCCTTGCTGGCCGTCAAAGAAACCGAGTTCTTCTTCCGTCATGGTTTCGCCGGTCAACTTGGGTGCTGTCTGTTTTCTCTTCAGTCTCGGGCCGATAAAGAAGACCACAAAGAAGGCTGAACCCCCCATGAGAAGAAAGAGACAGATTTTGATGAAGAGGAGAAAACCAAAGCGGGTGACAAAGAAAAAATCGAACGACGGAACCCGGTAGAGAGTCAGAATCGTACCGCTGATCGCCATGACGACGATCGAGAGGAGGCCGAGCTTTACCTCGCCCCGGGGGAGCCCTTTTGAGGCGTACGCCGGTTTGAGAATCAGGTGAACGTAGAGGATTGTGCCGAACCAGAAAAAGCCGAACAACATGTGGATGTAGCCGACAATAAACTTGAACAGTCGGTTCAAGGCAGACGAGAGCTCTGTTTTGACCTGACCCTGGTCTTTGCCGTCCGGTGCCTGCAGGGAAAGAAGATACCCAGCACCGACTGCGGTCAGTTCGCCTCCGCCGGACGAGTCGAGATGACAGTGCTGACACTCCTTGCCGGTTTTTTCGGCCAGCGCTTCTGTCGCAACAGCCTGAAACGGCATGCAGGAGAACAGTATCAAGGTGATGAGCAGGGTCCAAAAAGTTTTCATCGGTTTCTCATTTGGCTGGTATTGTTTTGAAAAAATCATCAATAACCTGAACTATTTTTCAGGAAAGTTCCAGTAAAAAAAGGAGTCTGCAGTGGGGCAGGCCTCAGCCTATGGGCAAACTCCGCGCTGAATTTGCGGTTAGTTTTGGCCTGGATAACGGTTTCGGGTCTCCTTGATCAACAGGCTCGACAGCAGAGCGATCAGAGCAATAATAAAAAGGAGCGTGAACGCGTTCTGGTAGCCAGCCAGGGTAAATCCGTCCGCCGTTCGGCCAGATCGCTGCAGAATCGAGCCGAGCAGTGGTTGGAGGATTGCACCGCCGGCAAACGGAAAGAGGTTAATCAGGCCGATGGCGGTGCCGGCAATCCGTACTTCAAAGAGCTCTTTGGTGGCTGCAAAGCCGATGACAACCGAGGCGGCGGCAAAGACTCCGAGCAGCAGGCAGAGGAGGTGGAGAGCCAGCAAAGAGAGGTTGGCTGTCGCAAAAGCGAGCAGAGCGGTCATCCCGACCGTCATCAGGCTGGAGAGAATCAATACCGGTTTGCGCCGTCGATCCAAACGCTCGGAGAGCCAGGATTGCAGAGGTGCACCGATAATCAGCCCGACGGCGAGCATCGACAGAATCTGGCCGGAGGTTGTCCGGTCAAAACCGTAGACCTCCTGCAGAAAAGGGCCGCCCCAGAGGCCGCCGAAGGCAAAAAAGATCGAGAGATGAAAAAAGAACCAGGCAGCCAGCGGCCAGAAGTAGCGGTTCGCGAGAATGATGCGTACCCCTGCGGCCAGATCGGCTGCTGTCAGGCGTCTGTAGACGCTTTCAGCCGGTCCCTGCCAGCTGAAATCGGCGGGACGGTCTCTGACGATTATCCAGACCAGAACGGCGAGGACCAAGGTCAAAGAGGCGACGATCAGAAAGGCCGAGCGCCAGCCGAGCCATTCGGTCAACAGCGCCAGGGGTGAGGTTGCAATCAGGGAACCGACCCCGCCCATGGCGAGAAGGATCCCGGTCATGCGTGCGAATTCACGCGGGGTAAACCATTCGATGAGGACTTTCATGGTCGGGACGAACAACATCGCAACGCCGAGACCGACCAGTGATCGACCGATAATGGCGATTGTTACTGTTTGTGCCAGACCGAGAATCAATGCCCCAAAGCTGGCGATCAGTGAGAAGAGGGTGATGGTTCGGCGGGGGCCCCATGAATCGGCCAGAAGCCCGGCGGGGAGCTGCATCATGGCGTAGGGGTAGAAATAGGCCGAACCGAGCAGGCCGAGCAGGGTGCCGTCGGCTTTGAGGTCGTGCATCATATCGACAGCCACGACGGCCGGTGCCAGACGGTGGAAGTAGACGAGGATGTAGCCGCCGGAGAGTATGGCGAAAATTAACCAGCGGTAGCGCAAGGTTTTTTCGAGGGTGTTGTCGGGGTGTGGGGGATTTGCGGACACGGCTAAACTCCATTAAAAAGACGCAGTGATCGATAGCCGTCTCTACGTCGGTGCAGAGGTCTTTTGTGCCTCACTCAGGAAACGGGATTTTTCAATGATCGCATCAAACTCCGGATTTTTATGGATTTTGACCAGAGCGGAAACGACATCCGGGTCAAACTGTGTCCCCGCTTTTTTGACCACTTCACGAACGGCATCGTCCTTAAGCATATGCGACTTGTACGGGCGCTCGGAGGTGATCGCATCATAGGCATCGGCTACGCAGAGGATTCTGGCGAGAAAAGGGATCTTTTGGTTTGCTATGCCGTCCGGGTATCCTCGTCCATCGAGACGTTCATGATGGTGTTTAACGATCGGCAATATCTCCTTGAATTTTTTGATCGGGGATAAAATCTGCACCGCATGGCCCGGATGCATTTTAATCAGGTTGTATTCATCTTCGGTTAATTCACCCACTTTGTTCAGAATGTCATCGTAGGTCCCGATCTTTCCGATGTCATGAAGCAACGCGGCAATATCGAGAAACTGTAAATCCTCGTCGCTCACATCGAGTTCAGCCGCGAGGAGCAGGCTGTAATGGCGGACACGCATGGAGTGCCCCATGGTCCAGGGGCTCTTTGCGTCGAGGGCGTTAACAAAGGCAAAGATCAGACTGTTGATGATTTCGAGCAGTTCATTTTCTGCCAAATCCTTGAACCGAACCTCCTTGAGGTATTGCTCTTTGTATCTGACAATTCTTTTATTGACGATATAACCGAGAATACTGCTGATAAGGGGGGCAAAAAGGATGAGCAAAGTATATTGAGTCTCGATGGTCGGTTCTGAGGAAGCGATCAGGGAGATAATATCCCGTCCGGAATCGAGATAGATCCGATAGAGATAGGCCAGAAGTATCAGCCACCCTGAAAATGAGATAAACAAAGAGATGTGGTCATGTTCCTCTTTAGCAGTGGTCGATTTCATTTCAGTCCAGGATTCCTTCAGACAAAGGGGTATTTATGAGAACAGTGCATCGCTCAAGCGAATGATGATCTCTTCCGGTCGAAACTTTTTTGAGTGTCCCACATCGGGGCGGATATCTCAATTTTCTTTTATCGGGTTTTGAGTCGGGACCGTGGCAAAACGCTCAATGCGGCTGATCTGTTTGTCTTTGCTTTTAAGCTGAAATCACCCAAATCACTTTGCATCCGTTGACAGATTGTGTATATTTCTGCGCGAAATCAGAACCTGGCGACAAGGAGTCGAATATGAGTGCAACCAATCCGATGATCGTGATCGAAACGACACTGGGAGAGATTATCCTTGAGCTCGATCGGGAGAAGGCGCCGGTGAGTGTCGACAACTTTATCCGTTATGCCGAAGCTGGCCATTACGACGGCACTATTTTTCATCGCGTGATTCAGGGCTTTATGGTGCAGGGGGGCGGGATGACACCTGATCTGCAGGAGAAGCCGACTCGTGAGCCGATTATTAATGAAGCGACCAACCGGCTGAAGCACAAGGTCGGGACGATCGCCATGGCGCGGACTTCCGAGGTTAACAGCGCCACGGCGCAGTTTTTTATCAACACCGAAAACAACAGTCCCCTCAACTACAGCGGCCCGTCAGATGCCGATTTCGGTTATGCGGTTTTCGGACAGGTGGTCGACGGGATGAATGTAGTCTATACGATCGAGCAGCAGGCAACATCTGCCGTCGCCGGGCATGATAATGTACCGGTTAAACCGATTCTGATCGAGAGTGTGACGGTGCTGGATTAAAAAATGATTGTAACAACTTGGGCATTATTGAGGGTCTGCTGAACCGTTACCAACGATCAGCATCATTTAAAACGGCCTGCCGACATATTGTCGGCAGGCCGTTTATTCTATTTAGCGGTTGCCAGAGGGGCGTACGCCGCCCGGTTGCTGACCGTGACCGGCTCGGCTCCGATTCGGACGCGGGGCGCTGCCAGCATTGGCCGGTCGCGCTGGTCGTTGTCCACCACTCCCGTTGCGGTTCGGAGTGCGGGGCGGCTGTACGCTGCGGGGCGGCTGAGCGCTGCGCGCCGGAGCGGCTTTTTTGTAATCGAACCCTTCGAGGGTTCGCAGTTCGATCTTGTTGCCGAGCAGACGTTCAATCGCCCGAATCATCGATTTGTCTTCGGCTGCAACCATGGTGTAAGCATCACCTGTCCGTGTAGCCCGGCCGGTCCGGCCGATGCGGTGCACATAAGCTTCCGGCGTGGTCGGCACATCATAATTAATTACATGCGAGACCTGGCTGACATCGATGCCGCGAGCGGCGATATCCGTTGCGACCAGAATCTGGTATTTCCCTTTGCGAAAGCCATCGAGCGCTTCCTGACGCCGGTTTTGCGACAGGTTCCCTTGCAGGGAAGCGGCTTTGTAACCCGATTTTTCAAGATTTTCACCGAGCTTTTTGGCGCGGTGCTTGGTCCGGGTGAAGACCAGTACCGATTCGGTGCTGGTTCTCTCCAGCATCTGCAGCAACAGATCGCTTTTGAGATGTTGAGCCACCGGGTAGAGCGCATGGCGAACCGTCTCGGCCGATGTGGCGTTGTCCGCCTGAACCGTCAGAGGATTACGCAGAACTTCACTCGCCAGACGTTTGATCTCGATCGGCATCGTGGCTGAAAAAAGCAGGGTCTGCCGCTCTCTCGGGAGCGCTTTTAAAATCTTGCGGATGTCAGGAAAAAATCCCATGTCAAACATCTGGTCGGCTTCATCGAGCACCAGCACTTCGACCTGAGAGAGATCAATCGTCCCCTGATTGATGTGATCGAGCAGCCGGCCGGGGCAGGCGACAACGATCTCGACGCCACGTTTGAGCGCGGCTTTTTGCGGGTTGATGCTGACGCCGCCGTAGACGGTAAGGGTGCGCAGACCGGTCAGTTTGCCGAAAACCTTGATCGCTTCGTTAATCTGTTCTGCCAGCTCACGGGTCGGAGCGATCATCAGTGTACGGATGCGCCCCCGGTTGCCACTCATTAATCGATGCAAAATCGGCAGACCGAAAGCCGCCGTTTTGCCGGTGCCGGTCTGGGCCAGCCCCATAACATCTCTCCCCTCCATGACCGGCAGGATCGCTTGCGCCTGAATCGGGGTCGGTGTGGTAAATCCGGCCGCTTCGATGCCGGCCTCTACTTTGGGGTGAAACTTGAAACTCTTGAAATTCATAAATTCCTTCTTTTTGTAACGATTCAGAATAATCGATTCAGGAATTAAGTCTGTCATCTCCGGCGTTTTTTGCTTTTGGAGATCTAATCCGTATAGACTCATAAAGGCTGGCTTCCGGCTGAAAATATGCCGGAATGACGGTCTTCGTCATTAGCTGAAAGTTACTTGTGGTGTTCAATAAAAAAGCCCCGGGACAGATCCGAAGCTTTACGAGTTGAATACGTTGTCGATTTAACCAGGAAAAGCTTATTAATAATCCGACAGCTAACCACATTCGTAATCTATTGTCAATATGTAAACTTTGCCATAAAAAGATCAGTAAACTTTACAGTCGTCAGGAAACACCTTATAAAGGAGACCTGACTTGAATTTTTGTTGAATTTGTGACGCGACAGCAACCGGCCGATAAAGGACTGCAACGATGGATGACGAACTGTACGATCAGGATGAGATGGAGCAGGGAGAAAGTTTTGCCGAGATGTTTGAAAAGAGCCTGAGCGGTGTCACCCGTCTTGAGCTCGGACAGCAGACCGAAGCGAAAATTCTGCAGATTGGAGCAGAGTGGGCTTTTCTCGATGTCGGACAAAAAGGGGAAGGGGTACTCGATGTCCGGGAACTGCAAGACGATGAAGGGAATTTGACCGTAGCGGTCGGCGACAAAATCAAAGCCTACTTCATGTCGCAAAAGGGGGGCGAGCTACGTTTCAGCATGAAGATTGGCGGCGGCGGTTCGGGCGGGACCGAACAGCTCGAAGAGGCGTGGCGTAGCGGAATTCCGGTCGATGGCCGGATCGAAAAAGAGGTGAAAGGCGGCTTTGAGGTCAAGCTCCCCGGCAATGTCCGTGCCTTTTGCCCCTTCTCGCAGCTCGGGCTGCGGCGGCAGTCAAACCCGGAAGAGATGATCGGCACCAGTTTTTCGTTCAAGATCACCCAGTTTGAAGAGCAGGGGCGCAATATCGTCGTCTCGCATCGGGTGCTGCTCGAAGAGGAACGCGAGGTGCTGCGCGAAGAGTTGAAGCAAACCCTGAAGGAGGGGATGCTGGTCAAAGGGGTGGTCACCTCGATCCGTGACTTCGGCGCGTTCGTCGATATCGGCGGGATCGAAGGGCTGCTCCCGATCTCAGAGCTCGCCTACGGGCGGGTCGAGGATGTCGGCGACGTCGTCGCCGAAGGAGAAGAGCTTGAACTTGTGATCAAGCGGATCGACTGGGAGGAGAATAAATTCTCCTTCAGTCTGCGCGATACTCTGGCCGATCCGTGGAACGGCGTGGCCGACAAGTACAAAGCCGGCACCAAGCTGACCGGGAAAATCTCGCGCCTCGCCCCGTTCGGCGCGTTTGTCACCCTGGAGCCCGGGATCGACGGCCTGGTGCATATCTCCAGACTCGGCGAAGGGAAGCACATCAAGCACCCGCAGGAAGTGGTCAAGGTCGGCGACGCGCTGCCGGTGACGGTGGAGAAGGTCGATCTTGAGGCGCACCGGATCTCGCTCATTCCGACCGGAACGGAAGAAGAGACCGGTGAAACTTCGTACAGTGATGAACCTGCTTCCGGCTCCGGCATGGGTTCATTCGCCGATCTGCTCAAGGCGGCACAAAACAAAAAGAAGAAATAACATGAACGGACAGAATCGCGACGAGATCCGGCCCGGAATGACGGTATCGATTGTGCTGAAAAAAGATCAGCGCAGCGGCAAACTGACGCAAGGGGTGGTCAAGGATCTGTTGACCAAGAGCCCTTATCATTCACACGGCATCAAGGTGCGACTGGAGGATGGTCAGGTCGGACGGGTGAAGGGTGGGCGTGCGGCTGATTGAGTTTAAGGCTCGGTTGTATTGTGAAAAAGGTAGGGCTGAATACTGGTATCGAAACGGCTAAACATATCAAGCTATATTTTTGAGTTTTCGACTAATCTCACTGTAGACGCTTAGGAGCGTTTGATTTGGTAGTTTGTAACAATGTATCAAAACAGGAATAACACCATGACAAGTACCCAACAACGCGCCGCCCTGCAACGCCAGATCTGGTCAATCGCCAACGATGTACGAGGCTCAGTGGATGGCTGGGATTTTAAACAGTATGTACTCGGCACCTTGTTTTATCGCTTTATCAGTGAAAACTTTGCCAGCTATATTGAGGCCGATGACGACAGCATCAATTATGCGGCGCTTGCCGACAACGTTATCACCCCGGAGATCAAAGACGATGCCATTAAAACCAAGGGCTACTTCATCTACCCCAGCCAGCTGTTTGCTAATATCGCCAAAGATGCCAACACCAACGAGAGCCTGAATACGGATCTCGCCGCCATCTTTGCTGCGATTGAATCTTCCGCCAATGGCTACCCCTCTGAACCGGACATCAAAGGCCTGTTTGCCGATTTTGATACCACCAGCAACCGCCTGGGCAATACGGTGAAAGACAAGAACACACGTTTGGCGGCTGTGCTCAAAGGCGTGGCTGGGCTCGATTTTGGTGATTTTGAAGGCAACCATATCGACCTGTTCGGTGATGCCTATGAGTTTCTCATCTCCAACTACGCCGCCAATGCCGGTAAATCCGGTGGTGAGTTTTTCACTCCGCAACACGTCTCCAGGCTGATTGCGCAGCTCGCCATGCACAAACAGAAAAGCGTCAATAAAATCTATGACCCGGCCTGTGGTTCCGGTTCGTTGCTGCTGCAAGCCAAAAAACATTTTGACGCCCACATCATTGAAGACGGTTTTTGGGGGCAGGAGATCAACCACACCACTTACAACCTGGCGCGGATGAACATGTTTTTGCACAACATCAACTACGATAAGTTCAATATCCAGTTGGGTGATACACTGCGAGATCCGCATTTTGGCGACGACAAACCCTTCGACGCCATCGTCTCCAATCCGCCTTATTCGGTGAAATGGATCGGCGCAGACGACCCCACCCTGATTAATGATGATCGCTTTGCCCCAGCCGGAGTGCTCGCGCCCAAGTCAAAAGCTGACTTTGCCTTTGTACTACATGCTTTAAGTTATTTATCCAGCAAAGGCCGAGCAGCCATTGTCTGCTTTCCCGGTATTTTTTACCGTGGCGGTGCTGAAGCCAAAATCCGTCAATATCTGGTGGATAACAACTATGTCGAAACCGTGATCTCCCTCGCGCCCAACCTGTTTTTTGGCACCACCATCGCGGTGACTATTCTGGTGCTCTCCAAACACAAAACCGATACCAACACCCAGTTTATTGATGCCAGCGGCCTGTTTAAAAAAGAGACCAATACCAACATCCTCACAGATAGCCACATCGAACAGATCATGCAGGCGTTCGACAGCAAAGCCAATGTCGATCACCTCGCCAAATCCGTACCCTTTGAGCAGGTCGCCGCCAACGACTACAACCTGTCGGTGAGCAGCTACGTCGAAGCCAAAGACAATCGCGAAATAGTGGATATTTCCCAGCTCAATGCCGAACTGAAAACCACCGTCGCCAAAATTGACCAGCTGCGGGCGGATATTGATGCCATCGTGGCGGAGATTGAAGACGAGGGGGCTTAAGGCATGAGCGATGTCATTATTTACACCACCGAAGACGGCACGACCAAAATTGATTTACGCCTGGAAAACGGCACGGTTTGGTTGTCTCAATTAGAAATTGCAGAGCTTTTTCAAACTACCAAACAAAATATCAGCAAGCACGTTCAGGCCATTTTTGACGACCAGGAGCTGAACGAAAAAGCAACTGTCAACCAGCAGTTGACAGTTCAAAAAGAAGGCGAGCGCGAGGTTTCACGCACGATTGCACTCTATAACCTCGATGTGATTCTGGCAGTCGGTTATCGTGTACGTTCGGTGCGTGGCGTGCAATTCAGGCGCTATGCGTCCACTGTTTTGAAGGAATACCTGGAAAAAGGTTTTTCCTTGAATGACGAGCGCCTGAAAAACCTCGGTGGTGGAAATTACTGGAAAGAATTGCTGGGTCGCATTCGCGATATTCGCTCCAGTGAAAAAGTGATGTACCGTCAAGTGCTCGACCTCTACGCCACCGCAACAGACTACACCCCCGATAGCGAGCAAAGCCTCACGTTTTTTAAAATCGTACAAAACAAACTGCACTATGCCGCTCACGGCCATACCGCCAGCGAAGTCATCTACCTGCGCGTGGATAGCGATAAACCCTTTGCGGGCTTAAGCAGTTTCAAAGGCAGCCAGCCCACACAGGTCGAAGCCATGATTGCCAAAAACTACCTCAGCGAGCAGGAATTGCGGGTGCTCAACAACCTCGTTTCTGCGTATTTTGATCTGGCTGAATTGAACGCCATTGAAGAGCGAGAAATGCGTATGGCCGATTATGTTCGCGAGCTGGACAACATCCTGAACTCCACCGGGCGCAAGGTACTGGACAATGCCGGCAACATCTCGCATTCCCAAGCAGCAAACAAAGCCAAGCTGGAATACCAGAAATACAAAGCCAAAACACTGGACAATGTGGAAAAAGACTACCTGAAAACCATTGCTTCACTGGAAAAACAGGCAAGAAAAGAGAGCCGTAAAAAAGGCGGTGACGCATGAGTAGCAAAGAGACCATAAAAGTTTTTGAAGATCGCACGATTCGTTCGTTGTGGGATGATGAAACGGAAGAGTGGTATTTTTCCATCGTTGACGTGGTTGCCGTATTGACGGACAGCGTGAACCCGACAGCGTATTGGCGCAAACTCAAAGAACGCCTGAAAAAAGAGGGAAATCAAACCGTGACAGATTGTCACGCTTTCAAAATGCAGGCGGCTGACGGCAAAATGCGAAAAACCGATTGTGCCCATACCGAACAGCTTTTTCGCCTGATCCAATCCATTCCTTCACCTAAAGCTGAGCCGTTCAAACTGTGGATGGCACAGGTCGCCAGCGAACGCATCGACCAGATTCAGGATCCTGAACTCTCGATTGAACAGGCGATGAAAGACTACAAGCGCCTGGGTTATTCGGACAACTGGATCAACCAGCGATTAAAATCCATTGAAATCCGTAAAGAACTCACTGATGAATGGAAAAAGCACGGCCTGGAGGAAGGCGTACAGTTTGCCACACTCACCGACATCATTTATCAAACCTGGGCGGACAAGACGGCCAGAGAGTACAAAAAATTCAAGGGATTAAAAAAGGAAAACCTGCGCGACAACATGACCAACAAAGAGCTGGTGCTGAACATGCTCGCTGAAATCTCCACCAAGGAAATTTCCGAAGTGACCGATCCTGATTCATTTCAAGCGCACAAAAAGGTGGCACGGCAAGGCGGCGAGGTGGCCCGAAACGCACGCTTGGAGCTGGAGTCCAAAACCTTGAAAAAGGTGGTTTCTCCCCTGAATGCCAAAGATGCAAGCATGCTGCATCTGCCTGATCACAGTCAGGAGGATATCCATGAATAATACACGCTTTATGGAAAAGCTGCTGGATGGGGTTGCGGTGGAGTGGAGTGCTCTCGACGAAGTTGGTGAGTTTATACGTGGAAATGGCCTGCAAAAAAAAGATTTTGTCGAAACGGGTTTCCCCGCAATACATTACGGCCAAATTCACACAAAATACGGTTTATCGGCCGATAAGACATTCACATATGTACCCGACGAACTGGCTAGAAAATTAAGAAAAGCTAAAGCGAATGACCTTTTATTAGCTACAACCTCAGAGAATGATGAGGATGTGGTTAAGCCACTGGCATGGCTTGGCGAGCAAACTGCAATTTCTGGCGATATGATGCTATTCAGACACCGCCAAAACGTTAAGTACTTGGCCCATTACTTTCTCACAGAAGCTTTTCAAGAGCAGAAAAGAAAATATATTACTGG
>JACUTX010000351.1 GCA_014859615.1 Desulfuromonadales bacterium
CGCATGCTGAGTTTTCGGCGCAGCTGGTCGGCGACTACGGCAACGTGACCGTGATGGAGGTACAGGGGGATTTCAGTCAGGATCTTCCGGACGGACTCGCCAATTCCGAACCTCGAGAGCAGATTGCCCGCGAATTTTTCAAAACCCATAAAGATGAATACGATTTCATTGTTATCTTTACCAATTTCAATTTTCCGATGCGCCCCGGTACGGCGGCATTTTACGGATCTGTGCGTAATGATACCGAGGGTATCGGTGAAAAAATTTTCGACCGGTCTTCTGTTTATGGTTCCAACGGTCGCTTGCAAGGGACGATCGATATGGGGAATCTGGCCAATCACGGCAGTGACCCTCTCGAGACGTTTCACTACAGCGATACCCTGAATATCCTTAACCACGAGATTGCACATCGCTGGGGAGCGCGGATCTCTTATCGCCTGCCGGATGGCAGTGACAGCGACGCTCTGCTCGGAATGGGTGGTGCTCACTGGAGTTACCTGCTGAACACCGGCGGTTCGCTGATGTACGGCAACAACTGGCAGGATAACGGCGACGGGACCTTCACCTCGCTCAAACCGAACGCCAATTTCAGTCCGCTTGATCTTTATCTGATGGGCCTGATCGACAAGGATCAGGTTCCACCGATGCTGTTGATTGCCAATCCTTCGATCAGTCCGGAACAATATACGGATACCGGGGAGACCATCAGCGGCACCCCGCTGTACGTCACTATCGATGACATCATCGCTGCGATGGGCGAGCGCGTTCCAAACTCCGCTACTGCCCCGAAATCATTCTCGACCGCATTCATCTACGCAACCTATCCCGGCACCTTCAACCCCGACAATCTGACCGGCATCGAAAGTATCCGCAACGGCTTTTTGACCCGATTTTCAATCCAGACTGACGGACAGGCACTGGTGCAGGTTGCCACGCGACCGCCGGACAACCTGCCGGTCAACCCCGGGATCGTCAACCCGTCGGTAGCGTCGCGTTCGCTGCCAGCTGACATTGGCGAAGGCGTTGATTGGCTGATTGCCCATCAGGCTGAAAACGGCAGTTGGCTCGATAGCGAGCAGACTGTGGAACGCGATTCCGCCGAAGCGGTTTCGGCGCTGAATCTGTTTGCCATTGGTACCCCGGCCGTGGCCAAGGGGGAGCAGTGGCTGGTTGCCGAGCAATTCAATAATACCGATTATCTGGCACGCAAAATCGAGACCATGAGCCAATCGGGACAGCCGGTTGCGGCGTATGTCAGCCAGCTGGTGGCTCTGCAGAACAAGGACGGCGGCTGGGGGGTGTCGGCCAACTATCTCAGCAATCCGGCCGACACCGGTCTGGCGCTGCGTGCTCTTGGCGCGATTCGGTATGCGAACGCCGCTGTCGTGACGCCGGCGATCGATTACCTGTTGACGCAGCAGAATGCCGACGGTGGCTGGGGTGCCAACGCCAGTCTGATTCAGGCAACCAGTAACGTGATGGAGGCGTTGAATCCGTTTCGCACCCTGCGTGATCTGGAACAGCCGATTTTGCTCGCCAGCAACTGGTTGCAGGAAAAACAGAACAGTGACGGCGGTTTTGGCAACAGTCCGAGCACCGTTTATGACAGTTCGGCGGCGATGCTGGCGCTGATCAAAGCTGGCAGTGACCGCCAGCCGATCAAAAACGGGGCGAATTATCTGCTTGCAAACCAGGGTGGGGACGGCAGCTGGAATTCCAGCGCCTACCAAACAGCGGCGGCGATCAAGGCGGTATACCGAGCGACGGAAGATCCAGATCTGGTGATTACGGCAGACAAGTTGACCATCATTCCGGCAGTGATAGACCGTTTGCCGATGAACGCGGTGATCAGCGCCGAAATTGTCAACAGCGGGCGCAAAGATGTTGTCTTAGCCAGTATCGTACTTTATCGGGGTCGTCCCGAAGCCGGGGAGGTAATCGACACCCAGCAGCTCTCGTTTCCGGGGCAGGCAAGAGTTGTCGTTACTTTTCTCGACATCATTTCCGCTCCGCAGCCGCAGATATACACAGTCGTGGTCGATCCGCTGAACGAAGTTGCTGAACAGAGCGAGAATAACAATCAGGCGTCGATCGTGATTGAGCCGGA
>JACUTX010000352.1 GCA_014859615.1 Desulfuromonadales bacterium
CGTTCAACCGCTGGCCCTTCACCGCCGGCAACCCTCCGAACTGGCCGGCGGAGACCTCCACGTTGTGGGAGCGGATCGCCGCGACGACATCCGCCACCGTCAGTCGGTACGCGGTCAGCTTGTCGGGGTTGACCCAGACCCGCATGGCGTACTGGGAGCCGAAATTCTCCACCTCGCCGACCCCCGGCACCCGGGAGAGAATCTTCTCCAGATTGGATTGGGCGTAGTCCCGCAGATCGTTGCCGTTCATACTGCCGTCTTCGGAGATCAGGCTGACAATCATCAGAAAGTTGCGGGTCGATTTGCTGACCTTGACCCCGGAGCGTTGCACCACATCGGGCAGGCTGGCCATGGCCAGCTGCAGCTTGTTCTGCACCTTGGACCAGGCGACATCCGGATCGGTCCCCGGGGCAAAGGTCAGTTCGACCCGGGAGGCGCCGGACGATGAACTGGTGCCGGACAGGTAGAGCATATCGTCCAAGCCCGTCATCTTCTGCTCAATGATCTGGGTCACGGTGTTTTCAACGGTCTCGCCCGAGGCCCCGGGGAAGAAAGAATCGATGGCGATGGACGGCGGGGCGATGGGCGGATACTGGGCGATTGGCAGGTTATAGATCGCCAGTCCGCCAGCAGTCATCATGATAATGGCGATAACCCAGGCAAAGACCGGGCGCTCCAGAAAGAATCGTGATAACATCACACGCCTCCTTCACTGCGCTTCTGGGACGGTGCGTCGGGGCTGCTCGCCGGCGCCTGCCCGGCAGGCGCCGGCTCAAAAGGAAGACCTTTTACCGGTGTGCCCGGCCGCAGCATCAGCAGTCCTTCGACGATCACCTGATCGCCGGGTGCAAGGCCGGCCGTAACCAGCCATTTGTCACCAATGGCCCGGTCGAGGGTGAGTGGTCGAAAACCAGCCTTGCTGTCGGCATCGATGATCAGGGCATAGGGATTCCCCTTCGGATCGCGGGAGACGCCCTGCTGCGGGACGAGAAGCGCCTGTGCGCTCACCCCTTCTTTAATAATCGTCTGGACAAACATCCCCGGCAGCAACACCCCGTCCGGATTGGGAAAGAGCGCCCGCAGAGTGATCGAGCCGGTGGTCGGGTCGACGGTGACATCACTGAATTGCAGGGTCCCTTCCAGCGCATAGGGCGCGCCGTCTTCCAGGATGAGTTTGACCTTGTCCTGATCCTTTTCGTGCTGATTGAGACTGCCCTTCTGCAAACGGCTCTGCAGGCGCAGCAGGTCGGTGGTGGATTGGGGCACATCTACGTAAATGGGATCGAGCTGCTGGATAGTGGCCAGGGGGATCGGCTGATAGGCCGTGACAATAGCGCCGGCGGTAACGTTTGATCTGCCGATGCGTCCGGATATTGGCGCGGTGATCCTGGTGTATGCCAGATTGATGCGGGCCGTCTCGACTGTCGCGCTCCAATACTGTATGTCGGCCGTGATCTGGGCTAGCGCGGCGGCCATGTCGTCATAGTCCTGCTGACTTACCGCCTTGATTGCGACCAGGTTCTTGAAACGCTCTGCCTTCGCTTGAACAGACGGCAGGCTGGCTTCAGCACGGTGGAGAGCGGCCTGGGCGTTTTTGAGCGTTGCCTCCAGGGGAGCGGCATCAATCTGATAGAGCACTTGGCCGACCTTGACCTGAGAGCCTTCGACAAAGAGTCGTTTCTGAATCAGACCGCTGACCTGAGGGCGTATTTCGGCGACCTGGAAGGCGGAAGTCCGTCCCGACAATTCCGTGGTTATGGAAATCCGCTCGGGCTTGATAACGACAAACCCGACTTCGCGGGGGGGGCTGGGAGGAGGTCCGTCGTCCGGCGTCGTTTTGCAGCTGGTGAGCGACAGCCCGGCAATGAATACCCCCATGAGGAAAACAAGAATTCTGCTGTGTGTTTGGTGCATACAAATACCTCGACGCTTTGGAGTAAAGGTTACTGGTTATAGAAAGAGATTGATGAGGGCGGCCTGTATCGCGTGACAATCTTGATGATGCGAGTCGTGGCATGACAGCATTATTGTATTTTGCCACCTGAGCGTAATAACTTAATCACGTGTTTCGCAATCACGGCCGGTTGGTCATGTTCGGGCCGATATC
>JACUTX010000057.1 GCA_014859615.1 Desulfuromonadales bacterium
TGATATTTTCCATGTTTTCTCATATTACGACCAATCATGGAAAATCACTCTGGTATTTGCCCGGGGTTGTCTGATTACTTTAACAACATCCCCAACAAAAAAAACCGCCCATCGGTACAGACCGATAGAGCGGTTAGAAATATGATTTAATGCTCTCTGTCTAAAAGCTCTTGATTCATTTTTCCCCCTACCTGATTCCCAAAAATTAAAACATACCTTACGCTTATGCCCCTAACCTGTCAACAAACGTTCACACCTCTATTGCTTCGGTGGCAAAACAGTTCCGGGGCTGAATCATTACCCTCGCCTTATCATCTTAACAGCTGCTTTTACCAGAATCATCTGCTCCGGCGGCAAGCTTTTGCTCGGCCAACTCGCGCAATTTGTATTTCTGCACCTTGCCGCTGGCAGTCATCGGGAAAGCTTCGACAAAAAAGACATGTTTGGGGCGCTTGTACGAGGCGATGCGCGTCCGGGCAAAATCCTGAACATCTTCTTCTCTCAGATCGGCGCCAGCCTTGCGAATCACAAACGCGGCGACCACCTCGCCGTATTTCTCGTCCGGGAGACCGACCACCTGTGCGTCGAGCACCCCATCCAGAGTGTACAAAAACTCTTCGATCTCACGCGGGTAGATATTCTCTCCGCCGCGGATGATCATGTCCTTGATCCGGCCGGTGATCCGGTAGTAGCCATCAATATCAACCTCAGCCTGATCGCCTGAATGCAGCCAGCCGTCGGCATCGATTGCCTCGGCCGTCTGTTCAGGCATGTTGTAGTACCCCTTCATCACGTTGTAACCGCGACAACAGAGCTCGCCTGGCACACCCGGTTCGCAGATCTCGCCGCTTTCCGGATCGATAATCTTCACATCTATCTCCGGCAGTGCGGTGCCGACACTCCCGACCCGCTGTGCGACTGAATCATCGGTACGGGTCTGGGTGATCACCGGGGAGGCTTCGGTCAGGCCGTAGGCGATGGTCATATCGGTACAATACATCTTCTCCATCACCTGCTTCATCGTCTCGGCGGGACAGGGGGAGCCAGCCATAATCCCGGTTCGCAGCGAACTGAGATCGAACATCTCGAACATCGGGTGGGCGAGTTCGGCGATGAACATGGTCGGTACGCCGTACAGGGCGGTGCATTTTTCTTTCTGAACCGCCGCCAGCACCTGGAGCGGCTCAAAGATTTCGATCGGAACGAGGGTTGTGCCGTGAGTCAACGCCGCCGTCACCCCGAGCACGCAGCCGAAACAGTGAAACAGCGGCACCGGCAGACAGAGCCGATCGTGCTCGGTGAATTTCTGGCGTTCGCCAATATAATAGCCGTTGTTGAGGATATTGTAGTGACTGAGCATCACCCCTTTTGGAAAACCGGTGGTCCCCGAGGTGTACTGCATGTTGATCACGTCGTGCGGCGACAACGCGTTTTTTACTGCCTGCAACGCCTCATCGCCACACTGGCTGCCGAGTTGTATCAGCTCGCGGGTGTTGTACATGCCGCGATGCTTTTCCGGGCCGATATAGACTACATTTTTGAGCTTCGGAAATTTTTCACTTTCGAGATGACCGCGTTGACAGCTCTTCAGCTCCGGAATCAAGCTATTGACGGTTTCGAGATAATCGTGATCCCGGAAGCTGTCGATAATAACCAGCGCCTTGAGATCGGCCTGTTTCACCACATATTCGAGTTCGAAACTGCGGTAAAGAGTGTTGATCGTCACCAGAACCGCGCCGATTTTAGCGGTCGCAAACATGAAGGTGAGCCAGTCGGGGACATTTCGCGCCCAGATCCCGACATGATCCCCACGGCCGATACCGATCGCCAGAAGCCCTTTAGCCAGATCGTCAACCCGCTGGTTGAACTCTGAAAAAGTCCAGCGCAGATTGCGATCGGGGTAGATAATAAACTCGTGATCCGGCAACCGGCTGACCTGTTCTTCGAAAAAGGCGCCGATGGTCTTTTGTGTGTAAGGCATAAAGAAGACCTCCGGTCCCTAAAAAGGTGCGTAGACAACCGCCAGAATATGGGCCGTAGCCCCCTTGGCATGAAGATCGTGCGGAACGATCGAATCGTAATAGATGCTGTCGCCCGCTTCGAGTTGATAGGTCTTCTGACCATAATTGATTTCAATCTGACCGGAGAAGACATAGATAAACTCTTCCCCTTCGTGCGAGGAGAGCGGTGCCTCGCGATCTTTGCGCGGCTGCACATCGATCAGAAACGGCTCCATGTGCCGGTCTTTTTTACCGGCCCCCAGGGTATAAAAATCGAGATTACTCTGGGTTGCTGACGGATCCTTGCCGGAAAAGCGGATCACGCCGGGAGACTGTTTGGCCTTGACCACCACCGGGCCATCGAGCGGTTCATCATCGATCAAGGTTCCGAGGCGAATACCGAGCGCGCGCGAGATATTCATTAACGGCGTCAACGACGGAACCATCGCGCCAGCCTCGATCTGCGTCAGAATTTCTGCCGAACAGAGCGACCGTTCAGCTAATTGAGCAAGCGACATCCCTCGCGTTTCACGTAATTGGCGGACCTTTGCCCCGACCCTGTTTTCCACTGTCATATCGACTCCTTGTAAAAAAATCCAGACTGCAAACCATCCAATGGGAGGATAACGCGGACGCAGTTTAACACATCATCTGTCGATCGAAAAGAGGGATGATTCGTGGTGAACCGGGAAATGTCAGGGGGTGGTTGTAAAATGCCAGACGGGACTCTCAGCGACGGCACCACGGGCGTCCGTCGACACGATTTTCCAGTAATAGGTGGTGTCCGGGTTCAGCCCAGTCTGTTCATAGGTGATGACCTCCCCGGCGATCACGCTCCCCCCGTCACCGCCGCAGGAAAGAACCAGCAAAGCGGCCACAGAGACGATTAACAATCGCAAGTTCCGGCGCAGCAACAGTGCCGCGACGGCAAACAGGCCACAACCGGCGAATAAAACTCTGTTGACTTCCTCTTCAACGGTGGTGACAACAATCGGCGTACTCTGCTCGAAGCTATGACCCATTACGGCGATCAGCAGGGCGGTCGAAATCGCATCGCCATCGCTATCGGCGACCTGAGCCCAGCTGAAAGTGACCGGCCGGGAAATAACCGCTCCGGCCGCCGGTGCGATGAGAGTGGCTGGCAGAGGGGACGAATTGCCGGTGCCAGTGAGTAATACATCAATAGAGCCGTTGACCGGGTCGTCGCACGGGACGATCAAAGAGCCGCTATACGTGAGAAAATCAAGGGGGGAGAACCGCAGCGCAATGCTGCAGGCGTCGCCCGGAGCGAGCGTTGAATTGCTGCAGGGGTCTGAATCGAGAGTGATCTCGGCCGACAAGCCGGAATAATCGACAGTCATAATCGACAGAGGCGACGAACCAGCGTTACGCAGGGTCAAATTTTGGATCTGAGACGTCTGCGGCGTGACATTGCCAAAATCGAGCTGCTTATCATTCTCCGGTGCGCCGGGATCGTGGATAGAGAGGATCGGTTGCCCGGCAAGGTAGCGCCAAGCAGACATCGCCTGAATCAGCCCGTAGCCGTAGCTTGAATCCGGGCCGACCGGGCCGAGATCGTCCGCCGACATGGTCATGGCGGTCTCGATTGCAGCGACCGTAGCGTCCGGAAAGGCTTGCATCAACAGCGCCATCACGCCTGTAATATGGGGAGCTGAAAAAGACGTGCCGCTCGCAAACGTATAAGAGGAGTCGGGAAATGTTGTAAATATATTATCGCCAGGCGCTACGAGGTCTGGAAAAATTCCACTGTTTGGGCAGGCGGACGGTCCTCGTGAGCTGAAATCAGAGATACGGTTCTGCTCATCGGTCGACCCAACGGCGAGGGTATCCACGTTGTTAGCAGGACTCGTGCTTGTTGCCAAGCTCGGCCCCTCATTTCCAGCGGCAAAAACCACACCGATCCCGGCCGCCTTCAATAGATCAATATCCGACTTGAATTCGCTTATACAAGAACCGGGGGCATCCAATGCCCAGGAGTTATTGACGACATCAGGGGTAATGTCACCTGAAATATCTGGACCATTCGGATCAAGCGCCCAGGCGAAGGATCTATGCAGATCGGCATACGATGCATCCCCGGCAGCAAACGGGTTGGCAGCGATCCACTCAGCCCCCGGCGCGACACCGATCGCATCGCCACCGACACTGCTGCCGGCAATAATTCCCATTACCGCCGTGCCGTGTCGACCAGGGTCAACCGGAGTATCAGTGATATCCGTGGGGTTGGTCGGATCGAACCAATCGTAGTCGCCGCCACGCCAATTTGGAAGGTTGGGATGCGCGGCATCGACCCCGGTATCAAGCGTTGCGACCGTTATCCCTGCACCTGGAACTGCCGGAAGCAGTTCCTGCCAGAGGTCAAAAACACCGATCGCCGCCAGATTCCATTCGGCTCCGGCAATCACAGCCGGTTGCGCGGGGGGGAGCGCGACCAGACCATCGAGACTGACCGATGCCACTTCCGGCCGGGCGGCGATGGTGGCGATAAGAGCCGGATAGGCATCGATAGCGAGGGCATTAATGTGCCAGAGATCCTTGATCTTACGGATTCCGGCCTGCTGCAGAAGCTTGCGCAACTCTTTCTGACTCCGGCCGCTGGTGGCTTTGAGTTCCTGCACCAGTTGCCGACGGCGCTCTTTTTTGGGGAGATGCTGATAGGCGTTTACATTTGTCTGTTCAGAGAGCCGGATAATGACCGAAACGGTTTCATCAGGTGCGGCAGCTGACAGAGCTGCCTGCAAGCGCGGCTCAATTTGCGCTGCGGCCAGAGTCGAAACAGAGACCAGGATCAGAAGTGAAAATAACAGAGGGAGAAGACGTCGTTGATGCATAGACATACCTACTCGACGGTCAGACCGCTAATGTGATGTTGTTCGATAATCGCAGTATTCCAAACTCAAGCACGAATCAGTTGACAAAAACCACCAAATAGGCTCCACAAATCTACTCTACATCTCGCCTAAGATTAACAGACCTGTCAGCTTGTTCAAGCTGAACCAAAAACAGGTCCCCCAAAAAAAACCGGGGGACCTGTTTCATACGACATAGAATAAAGCGGGTGCTTACATCATGCCGCCCATGCCACCCATACCGCCCATACCGCCGCCAGGCATTGCCGGCTCGTCGGTTTCAACATCGGCGATACAAGCTTCGGTGGTCAGCATCAGACCGGCAACCGAACCTGCGTTCTGCAGAGCACTCCGCGTGACTTTGGTCGGGTCGATAATGCCGGCCTTGATCATGTCGCAGTATTCGTCTTTAGCGGCGTCGAAGCCGAATGAACCTTTTTCATTCAGGACCTTATCGACGATGATTGAGCCTTCGACACCGGCGTTGGCTGCAATCTGACGCAACGGCTCTTCGAGCGCGCGCTTGACAATCTGCACACCGAACTGCTGCTCGCTGGAGAGTTTGAGTTTGTTCAGAGCCGGGATAACCCGGAGAAGCGCGACGCCGCCACCAGGGACAATCCCTTCTTCAACCGCAGCGCGAGTAGCATGCAGAGCATCCTCAACCCGGGCTTTTTTCTCTTTCATCTCGGTCTCGGTGGATGCGCCAACCTTGATCACAGCAACGCCACCAACCAGCTTGGCGAGGCGCTCCTGAAGCTTCTCACGATCGTAGTCGCTCTTGGTCTCTTCGATCTGGGCACGCATCTGCTTGACACGACCGGCGATCTCAGTCTCAGAACCGCCGCCATCTATGATGGTCGTGGTATCTTTGGTAATGACGATCCGCTTGGCGGTACCGAGCATATCGAGAGTGGTTGCTTCGAGGTTGAATCCGACCTCTTCGGAGATCACCTTGCCGCCGGTCAAAACAGCGAGGTCTTCGAGCATCGCCTTGCGACGATCACCAAATCCCGGTGCCTTGACGGCTGCAATGTTCAATGTGCCGCGCAGACGGTTGACAACCAGGGTCGCCAGTGCTTCGCCATCGACATCTTCGGAGATAATCACCAGCGGACGACCTGCTTTGGCCACCGGCTCCAGAACTCCGAGCAGATCCTTCATATTGCTGATCTTCTTGTCGTGGATCAGGATCAGGGCATCCTCCATAACCGTCTCCATCCGCTCAGTATCGGTAGCGAAATACGGGGAGATATAGCCACGATCAAACTGCATCCCTTCGACGGTCTCAAGAGTGGTCTCCATCGCCTTGGCCTCTTCGACGGTGATTACCCCTTCTTTACCAACCTTCTCCATCGCTTCGGCGATGATCTTGCCGATCGTCTCGTCGGAGTTGGCAGAGATGGTGCCGACCTGAGCAATCTCGGTCTGATCCTTGATCGGTTTGGAGAGCTCCTTGAGTGAAGCGACAGCAGACTCGACAGCCTTATCGATGCCGCGTTTGATCTCCATCGGATTGTGACCGGCACTGACCAGTTTGGCCCCTTCACGGTAGATCGCCTGAGCGAGCACGGTCGCGGTGGTGGTTCCGTCACCGGCAATGTCCGAAGTTTTGGAAGCGACTTCCTTCACCAGCTGAGCGCCCATGTTGGCAAACTTGTCGGCGAGCTCGATCTCTTTAGCGACGGTGACGCCGTCTTTAGTGATCAGCGGTGCGCCGTACGGCTTGCTGATAACGACGTTACGCCCCTTCGGTCCGAGTGTCACCTTAACGGCATTGGCGAGCTGATTAACACCGTCGAGAATTTTTGCGCGAGCATCTTGCCCGAAAATAATTTCTTTAGCAGCCATGTTACGTAAACCTCCTTTTTATTCAGATTTATTCGACAACGCCGAGGATATCATCCTCACGCATCATCAGCAGTTCTTTGCCGTCAATCTTGATTTCAGTACCGGCATACTTGCCGAACAGCACCTTGTCGCCAGCTTTGACGTCGAGGGGGATAATTTTACCATCGTCCGTCGACTTCCCTTTGCCAACTGCGATGACAGTCCCTTCGAGCGGCTTCTCTTTGGCACTGTCCGGGATAATGATGCCACCGGCGGTCATGGTCTCTTCCTCAATTCGTTCAACAATGATGCGATCGTGCAGAGGTCTGATGTTCATCTTTTCAATCTCCTTTCACATGTTCCTGGTTTGAGCATAAATAATGGGCGTACCCCACGTGTATGGACAACGCCAGATGGTCGATAATACTGTTAGCACTCACAGCAGTTGAGTGCTAACAGTGATGGCTAATATAATAAGATTCTGAACATTGTCAAGGGGATTCGTCTAAAAAAAAGGATGGAATTTTAATTAACGTCGATCTGAACCAGAATCTGTTCGGCCATTCTCCGGCCAAGCCTGTCGCAAATCTCGACCAGAGCCTTCTGCGCGGGGGTCATATCGTGATTAAAAAAGTGTCCGTCGGACATTTCAATAATCGGTTGTTTCGCCCCACCCGACAGCTGGAGCTGAACTTGACCGGTCAGTTTGATCTCGGTATAGCAGCACCCCTTCTCTTCGCTGTAACGGGAAACTTCTCCAATCAGATACTCTCTTTGTGCAAACCAGGCGGCATCCTCATCCGTCAGCTCTTCCTTCACAATCGTCACCTGCAGATTGCGCTTTTCTCCGAGCGCATAGAGATGCTCGACCAGAGCATCAAACAAGGCGGCGGTGACCGGCTCGGGCGCCTGACCTGGATTAAACGGGAGAAGATAGAGTATCTCGGTCGGTTCCGTCTGCGCCATACAGAGAGGAGAGAAAAAGAACAGCAGAGCAACTGACTGAACCAGGCCAACAATGAAGAAACGCTTGAGCATGAGAAGACCTCCAAAAAAAAGATGCATTTGTACCGTACCGTCCCCTCTGCAGTTGTCAAGGCGCGCTTTGTCAGGCCGGTTCGAGACCGGCAAATTTGAGCAGCAGTTTTTTCGCTCCGGCAGTTTTGAAGTAGACAATCACTTTTTGATTATCCCCCTGCCCCTCGATCCGCCGCACCGTACCGACGCCAAATTTGGCATGTCGGACCTGAATTCCGATCCGCAACCCTTCCTCGGCATCAGGAATCATCCGCACATCATCGTGCTCACCAGAAAAATCATCGTCGAACGCCGCCTCTTCACCGAGCTGCTCAAAGACCGACGCAAGATTGTGCGCGCCGACATGCCGAAGGGGGGTGGACGGGGCGACCTTGTCGAGCATTTTGGCCGGAATTTCGGCCAGAAACAGACTCGGAGGGTTGTACTGATAAGAACCGAACATCCGGCGCCTGCGGGCGTGAGTCAGATAGAGTTTGTCCATCGCCCGGGTCATCCCGACATAGCAGAGCCGCCGCTCCTCTTCAAGTTCGGTCGAAGTCGCGCTGCTGCGCGCATTCGGGAAGAGCCCCTGCTCCATGCCGGACATGAAGACCACCGGGAATTCGAGCCCTTTGGCGGCGTGCAGTGTCATCAGAGTGACCCGATCGAGACTCGGATCGTAACTGTCGAGATCGGTAATCAGGGTGACCTGCTCCAGATACTCCTGCAGGCTCGACATATTGGCAGCCGTCTCTTCCATACCGGCGAGCAGCTGCTCGATATTTTCCAGTCGATTACGCGCCTCGTCAGTCTTTTCGGCCCGGAGCAGATCGGCATAACCGATCGCGTCGATCAGATCGGCAGCGAGCTGCGGATACGGCTCTGTATCGAGCTGCGTTCGAAACGCCTCGATGAGAGCGACAAACGCCGTCACCTTCCCCGCTGCCAATTTTGGCAACTTGCCCCGCTCTACCGCCAGAGAACAGGCCGCAAGAAAACCGCCCGCCTCTTCTTCAAGCTCTGCAATCTTGCCGACGGTGGTCGCGCCGATACCGCGTGCCGGGGTGTTGATAGCCCGTCTGGCGGCGACCGAATCGACCGGATTGACCAGCAGACGCAGGTAGGCGAGAATATCCTTCACCTCCATCCGCGAGTAGAACTTGAGGCCGCCAAACATGACATACGGCAGCCCTTGACTTCGCAACGCCTCCTCGAGAACGCGCGATTGAGCGTTGGTCCGGTAGAATACCGCCATATCCCGAAGCTTGCGCCCGCTGCGATGCAGCTTCGTAATCTCGTCGGCGATGTAGCGCCCCTCTTCGATATCATCCGGCAACGTTTCGAGGGTCAGTTTTTCCCCGGACGGGTTCTCGGTCCAGAGCTCTTTCTCTTTGCGCGTGTCATTGCGATCGACCACCGACTGAGCGGCAGCGAGAATGGTCTGACTGGAACGGTAATTCTGTTCCAGGCGGATGGTTTTACACCCCGGAAAGTCCTGCTCAAAACCGAGAATATTGCCAACGTCGGCGCCGCGCCAGCTGTAGATCGACTGGTCATCATCTCCGACCACGCAGAGATTGCCGTGGCCGGAAGCGAGACTACGAACCAGATTGTACTGAACCCGGTTGGTATCCTGAAATTCATCGACCATAATGTAGCGAAACCGCCGCCGCCATGAATCGAGCACCTGCGGATGTTCATCAAACAGGCGCTGGGTCTGAAGCAGCAGATCACCGAAATCGAGGGCGTTGGCCTGTTGCAGACGCTGCTGATAGCGCGTGTAGATTTGGGCGACCAGCTCTGAATGCGAATCGGTCCCGGTCAAAGCATCTGGCATCTCGCCGCGATTTTTGGCCGCATCAATCGCCGCAGCCGCCGCCCGCGGCTTCATATCGCGCTCCGAAACCGCAAACTGTTTGAGCACCTCTTTAAGCAGACGCTCCTGATCTGAATCGTCGTAGATACTGAAACGGGAATCAAAACCGAGATGACCGATGTCGCGGCGCAAAATCCGGACACAAGCCGAATGAAAGGTGCTGACCCACAGCCCCTCGACGCTGCCGAGCAGCTCCACAACCCGCTCGCGCATCTCACCGGCCGCTTTATTGGTAAAGGTGACCGCCAATATCTCATACGGTGCAACGTTGCATTCGCGGATCATCCAGGCGATCCGCCGCGTCAGGGCACGTGTCTTGCCGGAACCGGCCCCGGCGAGTATCAGCAACGGCCCTTCGATCTGGCGCACCGCTTCAACCTGGGGACGGTTCAGACCGGCCAGTAGATCAGACATGAGCCTCATCTTCCACATCCTCCAGACTGCGGCTCATCAACTCACGATTGTAGGCGGTGACCATATCGCGGCGGGAGACGATGCCGACCAGTCTTTTGCTGTTTTCCCGATCAACCACCGGCAACTGTTCGATATTCCGATAACCGATCTTCTTCATCGCTTCATCCAGATTGTTGTCGACCGTCACCGTAACCACGTCGAGAGTCGCCAGCTCCTTGACCACAACCAGATCCATCAGATCTTTTTCAAACACCACACCCATGAAATCCTGAACCGAGATAATACCAACCAAATTCCCCTCGGTACTGACCAGAGGAAAATTGGTATGCCGGGTCGAAGCGATAAAATCCGCAAACTGACCAAGGGTCATCTGCTCGGGGATCGTTTCAGGATTTTTCACCATGACATCTCCCACCTGCAGTGACTTCATGATATTGCGTTCTTTCCCTGATTCCAGGTCGATACCGGCCTGAGAGAGTTCAAACGTATCGATACTGTCCTTTTTGAAATGTCTGCAGATTGCCGCACTGATAACACAGCTGACCATAATCGGCACGATCACCTCATACGAATCGGTAATCTCGAAGAGGAGAAAAATAGCGGTCATCGGCGCATGAGTCGCTGCCGCCAGAAACGCCCCCATACCGACCACCGCGTAAGCTCCGGGTGAAATACCGGTGAACAAGATCGATGCCAATTTGCCGAACGCCCCCCCCGCCACCGCGCCGAGATAGAGACAGGGAGCAAACAGTCCCCCCTGCAAGCCGGACCCGAGAGTCATTGAGGTGGCGAGCATCTTGGCCAGAATCAGCGCGGCCAGAACGTACCAGACCCCCTTGCCAAGCAGCGCCTCCTGGATATATTCATAGCCGTTGCCGAACACCTGCGGAAAAAACAGGCCGACCAGACCGACCAGCAGACCCCCGAAAACCGGCTTGAGCAGACGCGGAATCTTCAGCGCCGTGAACGCATCTTTAATCCTGAAGTGCAGATCGATAAAGAGGGCGGCAAGACTACCGATCAGCAGACCAAGAATCAGATAGAGGGCCAGTTCCCAGTAGGAGTGCAGCACATAGGCCGGCGCATAGAGTTCAGAAACATCACCAAGCAGAGCCCTGGAGACGACCGTTGCCATGCTGCTGGCGATCACGATCGAAGTGAAACTGGCGAGCTCAAACGAAGCGAGCAGAACAATCTCCTGAGCGAAAAAGACGCCGGCGATCGGGGCGTTGAAGGTCGCGGCAACCCCGCCAGCAGCGCCGCATGCCACCAGAACCTTCAAGCGATCGCCACTGACCCGAAAACTCTGACCAAACTGGCTGCCGATCGCACCGCCGATCTGGGCAATCGGCCCTTCCTGTCCGGCCGAGCCGCCCGTGCCGAGAGTGATGGCACTCGCCAGTCCACGGGTAAAAATTGTTCTGAACTTCAGTTTAGCCCCCCGCAGATTGACTTTTTCCAGAAAGGAGGGGAACCCGAAACCGAGATCCTGTTTAAACCAGATACCGAACGGGATAAGGAGGAGACCACCGACCGCGGGAAAGAGGATGATCCAGAGCCGCGACAGGCTCCATTCCTGCAAAGAGATCTCAAAAAATTCGACCCCCTGTTCAAAGACCAGCCAGTGGAAAAATTCAATCGCCTTGCGAAAAGCATAATTACCGAACCCGGCAAGAAGGCCGATAACCACCGCCATCATGATCATGACGGTATTTTCACTTAAGTGAAAACGCCCGGCCAATCCGGTCAGCCATAAGCCGATGCGGGCTGTAAATTTTCCGGTTCTGAACACGATCGACTCCTGTACAACGGCTTATACTGCGGATGAAAAAAAGACGATAGCACCGGGGGGAGTGGTTGTAAACGCTGCAATGGTCAGAATTTTAATGTTTTGCTCTATAAGGCGAGAAGATGCTCTCTTTGTCCGGCTGTCAGCCCCTGCACATACGCACTCATCCCACGCACGGTATTGCCGAAAAATTGTTCTTCGCGGGCCCGGATATCGGTCTCCAGCTGATCTCTATTACGAAAGCAGGGGTCATGCTCCAGCAGCCAGTCTAACAAGGCCTGCTGTCGCTGTTCAACAGCAACTTCGACCGTCTCGGCGACCCCTTTGACCCAAAGGACAAACTGATCCCGACCAATCTGCAGATAGTGCAGGGCGGGTGAAACCAGACCATAATGAGCAACGACCAGATACTTCGGTTGCAGGGCGATCATCCGGTCGATCGAATCGAGAGCCACTTCCAGAATAAAACGAGGCGGCGTCGCCGGACGCATGTAGATGCCGTTCGGAACAGGGGCGTGGACGCCGGCCACTTCCCCTCCGAACAGCAGCGAATCTAACCGGTAACAACAGTGATGCGCGGCATGGCCGGGAGTAAAGTAAGAGCGCAAGACCGAGTTGCTGATCTCCCCTGCGTCTTCTGCCGCCAGAATCTGCCCCGGCGGAATCGGGACAATTTCGCCGTACGCATCGGTCATCTTTTTGCCGAGAACCTGAACCGACCCTTGCCAGAGTTCTCCCGGAGCCGTCAGGTGCCGGATGCCGACGGGGTGGCAGACCACAATCGCCGTCGGAAAAAGCTCCAGCAACGCCCCGGCTCCGCCAGCGTGATCGATATGAATATGGGTCAGCAGGATATAATCGAGGCGATCGACGCCGTGTCG
>JACUTX010000353.1 GCA_014859615.1 Desulfuromonadales bacterium
GCAACCTCTGGTGCAACCTCTGGTGCAACCTCTGGTGCAACCTCTGGTGCAACCTCTGGTGCAATCTCTGGCGCAACCTCTGGTGCAATCTCTGGCGCTATCTCTGGCGCTATCTCTGGCGCTATCTCCGGCTGTGAAATTTCGAGCTGTTGCCGAAATGTTTTTACGACTGTTTCGTCATAGTTGTCAGACATCGATTGCGGGTCGAGGACTAAAAGGACATTATTATCGATAATGGTGCAGCCGTTGATCAGCCCATCGGGGTCGGCCAGCGGGAAGTTTCGACGTTCAGCCGGTTCAACCTTGCGTTCGCCGAGGAGACGATCAACCAGAATCAAGGCTTCAAAGCTGTTCTCTTTTACCAATAACAGTTTTGCTGTGGTCGGGACCGTTTTTCGATCCTGAAAATAGGGGGAGAAGTCGATAACCGGGTAGATCTTTTCGCCGAGAGAGTGCATCCCGATGACTAACAAACTGTTTCCCGGAAACGGGGTGATGTTGTGAAAATCAAGCTCCTTTTTGACGACTGATTTATCGAATGCATAACGATTCCCTGCCATCTCGAATTCGACCACATTCTCGGGACAGAGGCGATTTCTCTCGACTGCAAAAGCGGTTTGCTCCTCTGTTTCATGCGTTGTCGTCAGCATCTCCGGCAAATTTATCAGCGGGACGATCTTGTCGTTTACACTGATGGCGCGGTCGAGACCGGGGCGTGACGATCGGGGAGGGATCGGCCGGGTGCGGGCGCTGGCCGCTGATTCCGGGGAGTCGGCGGCATCAATCAGCAGTCCGTAGTCTCCCTTGGCGGTGCTGCAGATAAGGATCTCTGTCTGTTGTGGTTCTGGCAGATCAAGGCATATCGCTGGCGACAAGATCGGTACAACTTTTTTTTTCAGCAGGGTGACACCGTGCAGAAAATCAGGCTGACCGGGTAATGGCGTGATGGAAACGCTCCTTTCCATCCGCTTGAATTCCCGGGCCGGTGCGGCGATGAGATACCCTGCACAATGAAATGTGACCAGATTGCGGGCCGTGATCGCCGGAAAGGTTTTGAAGTGTTCCTCGGCTTTGGATATGACTCTGTCTTGCAAAAAGGTCTGGAAAATTTTTTTAAGATTGAGCAGGGGGATGATTTTCCCATCGACCAGAACCAGATCCCGGTAGAGTGGTGTGGCAAGATAATCTGGAAAGGGTTGGATGCGGCTCCGTTCAATTTTAAGCGGTTGTGGTGTGTCGTTGATGACGAAACCACCACAATCGTGATTTTTGTCGATCCAGAGAATTGTCTGTCTGTCAGTTTCAGGCTCTTTTTGGAGCCCGCAACAGACGGCAAGTCGTGCCAGAGCGACTGCCCGGTTATCAAGTTTGATCAGTCCGGCAAGCTGTTTCGGGCTGAACGGCGGCAAAAGGAGTGCGGGGGCGGTCTGGATTTGGGTGACCACGGAAGCGTATACGGCTACAGGGTAGCCATGCAGTTTGAAGAGGAGCAGTCTGCGCATGGGTCGTTCTGCCATTCTCTGAATGGAGTGTTCTTTTTTAGTATGATATGCGAATATAGCAGGTTGTTATTTTGATCGCGACATCTTTTCTATTCGACATCAATATTACGGAGTCCTTCCGGTCGCCAGGCGGGTGAGATGACCTTGGCATTTTTCTGGCGATCGAGGCTGCTGCCGTAGGTGACGGAGAAGCTGCCAAAGCGGTCGTTGACGGTATCGACCGCTTCGGTCAACTGCTCATATTTGCGCACTTCGGGGAAAAGATGGTACTGACTGTCACGCTCCCGCAGGTTGCTGAGCCGGACCCCGAGGAGTCGAACCGGTTGTTTCAGATCGAGCCGGTTGAGGATGGCAACGGCTGCCTGATAGATTTCATGGCTCTGACACAAGGGGGCGTCGCAGCTCTCCTGGCTGCTGAAGGTTGTGAAATCGCTGTAGCGAATGGTTAAGGTGACGGTACGACCGGCAACGCGGTAACGCCTCGCCCGACAACCGACCATTTCGGAGAGGCGCAGCAGCCAGCGGCAGATCTCGTCATGGCTGTCGATGTCAAAGGGGAGGGTGGTGCTGTGGCCGACGGTCTTGAC
>JACUTX010000058.1 GCA_014859615.1 Desulfuromonadales bacterium
TGGTGCCCAGAGACAGAATCGAACTGCCGACACGAGGATTTTCAGTCCTCTGCTCTACCGACTGAGCTATCTGGGCGAATAGGAAGCCACGTTTATAACGAAACTGATGCAAGGTGTCAAGGAAATTTTCTTCATCCTCTGGCCGATGAAATTACGACAAGAAACTCCTCACAAAGATTGACAGAGCCCGTTTTATGACATAACGTTTATAACGATGTTATGGAGTCATAAAAGTTGTCAGTAGAGCCCGCAGCAACGCGCTGTGTTCACTTGTTTTTTGAGCGTGCAAAAGACTCTGCAAAAGTAAACCCGGTACGGATCAATGCAGCATCTAACGAAAAGGAGGAGAGATGAAAATCACAAAGATTCTGGCCCTGCTCATGAGTTTATCCTTGCTGACGGTCGCGTTTGCGTACGCGGGGAAAGACCTGGATGCAGTCAAGAAAAAAGGATTTGTTCAGGCGGGTGTTAACGGCGGTGTTTTCGGTTTTGGCATGCCGGATAATAAAGGGGTCTGGCGCGGACTCGATGTCGATACGGCCCGGGCTGTCGCTGCGGCCGTCTTTGGTGATGCCAACAAGGTGAAGTTCACTCCATTGACCGCTCAGCAGCGTTTTACCGCTCTGCAATCGGGTGAGATCGATGTGCTGACCCGGAATGCGACCCGGACCCTGAGTCGTGACACCCAACTCGGTCTCAATTTTGCAACGGTCAATTATTATGATGGTCAAGGTTTTCTGGTGGCAAAAAAACTCGGAGTCAAGAGCGCCAGGGAGCTGAGCGGCGCAACAGTCTGCGTCCTGCCGGGAACCACGACTGAACAGAATGCTGCCGATTTCTTCCGGAGTAACAAGATGGATTGGAAACCGGTAGTGATCGAATCGACCAGCGAACTCGCCAAGACTTTTTTTGCCGGCCGGTGTGACGTCCTCACCTCGGATGCGTCCCAGTTGGCAGGGAGCCGGGCGATTTCTCCCAATCCGCAAGATTATATAATTCTCCCGGAGATCATCTCCAAAGAGCCGTTGGCCCCTGCCGTACGGCATGGCGATGACCAGTGGCGTGATATCGTCGATTTCAGCGTTCTGGCGATGATCAATGCCGAAGAGCTGGGGATTACATCCAAAAATGTTGACCAGATGCTCAAGAGTACCGATCCGGCTGTGCAACGTTTTCTCGGGGTGATCGAAGGGAACGGTGCTGCACTCGGTCTCAACGAAAAGTGGGCTTACAACATCATCAAGCAGGTCGGCAACTACGGCGAAATTTTTGAAAACAACGTTGGCGCCAAAACGACTCTTGGTCTGGAGCGTGGATTGAATGCCCTCTGGACTGATGGTGGACTGATGTATTCGCCTCCATTCAAGTAATGAAGTAACGATATACTGTCTGGCCGGGGAGGCGCCTTTTGCCGACGCCTCCCCGGCAACAGCTAAAAAATTTCTCTTTTGACCCGGTTTTTTGCCATCAAAATCATATCAGCACAGGACCCCCTTTGAATAGAGAGCCCTCAATCACAACCGATGCAGAACTGGTTCCGGGGACAGCGGCATTCTGGCGTGACCCGGAAAAACGAGCGATTGTTTTTCAGGTCGTTGCACTGATCTTGGTCGCATTTGTCAGTTATTATCTTTATTCCAACACTCAGACCAATCTCGAGCGGCAGTCGATCGCGACCGGATTCGGTTTCCTCGATAAGGAAGCCGGGTTTGAGATCGGTGAGTCGGTTTTCGCTTTTTCGGCATCAGACAGCTACGCCGATGCTCTTTTGGTCGGCGCTCTCAACACGATCAAAGTCTCTTTCATCGGGATCTTTTTCACGGTTATTCTCGGGACCGTGATTGGCGTTTCGCGCCTCTCATCAAACTGGCTGGTGGCTAAAATTGCGGCTGGCTATATAGAACTGATGCAGAACATTCCGATCCTGCTGCAGCTCTTCTTCTGGTATGCAATCTTTTACGAATCGTTCCCCTCCCCCCGTGAGGCACTGAACCCTTTGAGTGGTGTTTTTTTATGCAATCGCGGGCTGGTCTTTGCCGTCCCCGAGGCGCACGCAGCCCATGCCGCAATGGGGTGGGCGTTGGTTGCCGCACTGGCTATCAGTTGGGGACTGCATCGCTGGGGTAAAATTCGCCAGGCCCGCACCGGGCAGATTTTCCCTTCGATCCTGGTTGCAATCGGTCTCACGCTGACACTGCCGCTTGTTGCCTGGCTCCTTTACGGCGCCCCGACCGGAATGGACGTCCCGAAACTGAACGGCTTTAATTTTAAGGGAGGGGTAACGGTCAGCCCTGAATTCAGCGCGCTGCTTTTAGGTCTGGTCTTTTATACTGCGGCATTTGTCGCCGAAATCGTGCGGGCCGGGATTCAATCGGTCGGGCGCGGTCAGATCGAGGCGGCGAAAGCGGTCGGTCTGAACACCAGCCAGGTCTTGCATCTGGTCGTTTTGCCTCAGGCGCTGCGGGTGATTATTCCGCCTTTGACCAGCCAACTGCTCAATCTGATCAAAAACAGTTCGCTGGCGATTGCCATCGGTTATTCTGATTTTGTGGCGATCACCAATACAACGATCAATCAGACCGGTCAGGCGATCGAAGGGGTGGCGCTGATCATGCTGGTCTATCTCTTTTTCAGTCTCTCTACCTCTTTATTTATGAACATCTACAATAAAAAAATGGCTCTGGTGGAGAGGTGATTTTATGAAAAAGCTGCCGACGCAAAAGCGTGAATATCTCGCCCCGCCGATCACCGAGGTCGGGTTTATCGGCTGGCTGCACAGCAATCTGTTTAACAACTGGTACAACTCATTACTGACGATTATTATTCTGCTGCTGTTCTGGCAGCTGGTGCCGCCTTTCTTCAGCTGGGCCTTTATCAACAGCCTCTGGAACAGCTCTGCCGCAGAATGCCGTGACATTGACGGGGCCTGCTGGTCGATTATTCCGCGAAATGTCGACTTTATCTTTTTCGGGTTTTTTCCCGAAGATCAGCAGTGGCGTCCGGGACTCGCCATGTTTCTGCTTCTCGGTATGGTCTTCTACTCCAAAGATCGCAACCGCTGGAAAAAATCACTCTTCGTCTATTGGACGATTAATCTGGTGGTGATGGGGACGTTGATGTACGGCGGCGTGTTCGGAATGCCGGTGGTTGAAACCGCCCAGTGGAGCGGGCTGCCGTTGACCTTCATGCTCGCTCTGTTCGGTATGGTGGCGGCCTACCCGATCGGGGTACTGCTCGCCCTTGGACGAAAATCGCGGATGCCGGCGATCAAGACCCTCTGTGTAGTCTACATTGAGATGATTCGCGGCGTCCCGTTGATCAGTCTGCTGTTCATGTCGTCGGTGATGTTTCCGCTCTTTCTCCCCGAAGGGGTGACGATCGACAAGGTGCTGCGGGCCCAGGCGGCGATTATCCTCTTTACGGCTGCCTATATCGCCGAAGTGGTGCGTGGTGGTCTGCAGGCGATGCCGCGTGGCCAGTTTGAAGCGGCGGATTCCATCGGCTTGAACTACAGTCAGACCATGCGGCTGATTATCCTGCCACAGGCGTTGAAAATTGTGATTCCACCGTCGGTAGGGATTCTCCTGTCGGCTTTCAAGGATACCTCCCTGGTGGTTATTATCGCTCTTTATGACATTTTGAAGACGACCAAAGTCACCTTGTCTAACCCCCAGTGGACAAACTATTCGACCGAAGCTTATCTTTTTCTGGCCCTGTTCTATTTCATCTGCTGTTATTCGATGTCAAGCTACAGTCGCAAGCTCGAAAAAGAGCTGCACACCGGCCATTAATACTTTTATTTTGCGAGTTAATCATGAATGAAACGGTCAACAAAACACCATCAGATCCCGCTGACAAGCCGATCATCGAAATCATCAAAATGCATAAATGGTACGGTGATTTCCATGTGCTCAGCGACATCAATCTGCAAGTACAGCCTAAAGAGAGAATCGTTATCTGCGGTCCGTCCGGCTCGGGGAAGTCGACCCTGATCCGCTGCATCAATCGCCTCGAAGAGCACCAGCGCGGGCAGATCATTGTGAACGGCACCGAACTGACCAACGATATTAAAAACATCGAAAAGGTCAGGATGGAGGTCGGAATGGTTTTTCAGCACTTCAATCTCTTTCCGCATCTCTCTATTCTCGACAATTTAACGGTTGGACCGATCTGGGTTCGCAAGACGGCAAAGAAGAAAGCCGAAGAGCAGGCGATGCTCTATCTGGAAAAGGTGCATATTGCCGAGCAGGCGAAGAAGTTTCCCGGACAGCTCTCCGGCGGCCAGCAGCAGCGGGTCGCAATCGCCCGCAGCTTATGTATGAATCCGCAGGTGATGCTCTTTGATGAACCGACCTCGGCGCTCGATCCGGAGATGATTAAAGAGGTGCTCGATGTCATGATCGATCTGGCCGAAGAGGGGATGACGATGATCGTGGTGACCCACGAGATGGGTTTTGCCAAAAGCGTTGCGGATCGGGTGATGTTTATGGATGAAGGGCAGATCGTCGAAGAGAACAATCCAAATGATTTCTTTGACAATCCGAAACACGACCGAACCAAGCTGTTTCTCAGCCAGATTCTCGGCTGACCCGGTCTGATCCGTGAAGATCAGACGGTTTCAAATCGATTCTCCTTAACATTTTTGCGTGCCTTGAGCGGGTCGAAGAGCCTGCCGTTCATGACAATATAGACCCCCTCCGGCAAAAGCTGAACAGCGGTCAAGGCGCTGGCGATATTATAAAGTGCATCGCTGCTCCGAAAGCGGGCCGGCTGCATCGCACCGGTCAACACAATCGTTTTCCCAGCGATCCCCAGCAGCGCTCTCCCGGTCTCAATCATCGTATCAGTGCCGTGAGTAATCACGATCTGCGCAGATTCGCTTTCTGCAACCGCCCGGCGGATTTCAGCACGATCTTCCGGGGTCATTTCGAGACTGTCTTTTTGCAACAGCGGCCTGATCCGACAGTCGATTGTCAGATTGGCTTCACGCAACACCTCCAAAATTTGTGGTTCACCAACCTGAAACGAACTTTTGGCATCGAAGTAGACCTTATCGATCGTCCCACCGGTGGTCAGAATCTCGATCGGCATACCCCTCTTCTCCTTTTGAATCTCTGACACTGTTTCTCCCTGCGCGGTGTGCGCCGCTGCAAATCTGCGGCAAGGTTAATCAATAATTCCGTGCAGAACGCCGCCGGCCGCCGCAAGGGCATCGACTCGTTTTTCAATCGCCGGGTCGGCCACCAGGGACGGCGCATGATGCGGCTTGGCCCGGGCGTCGATCACCAGCGCGCCGCGACACCCCCAATGCTTGCCGGAAAACCCGGCACCGATACCGTAAATATCGGCAGCCGGATCGGAACGGGTAAAGACGTTCCAGACAAAATTATCGAGAGTCGCCGCGCAAAACCGGCTGTCATCGACAATCACCAGCAGCGGCCAGCGATTAATCGGGTGGTCATCGGCAAAACAGGCACAGAAATTTTCAATCGTCGGGTCGTTATTGTCGCGCCCCCCTTTTGCGGCCGGGCCGGTCATTGCCAGAATCCCCGGCATGACAACCTGCGGAGCTGAAAACCGGGACGGGAGAGAGAGATTGTCCGGCAGCCGGGTCGGCAACTCTCTCTTCGGCGACCCGGTCGCCGCGATCACCAGCTTCGATCCCCGGTTCAGACCGGAGCCGGAATAGTCGAGAGTATCAATGCTGGTGCGGGTGGTAAAATGGAGATCGCGACGCCAGTCGACCCGTTCGAGCATGTGACGGAAAAAATCTGGAATTCGGTGGATGTCGAGCTGTGGATCATCCTGTGCGTTGGCGATCCAGAGATATTTGGCGAGAGAGAGTTGTCCTTGGCCGAGGATGGCATTCGCCTGAGTCAAAAGCTCCAGCGGCCCGTCATCCGGCAGACCCGGCGTGTAGCGCTCACTGCCGATGGCAAACAGAAGCGGATGCACACCGGCAGCATCGACGGCATGCACCGCTTTGACGCCCGGCAAAAGGTCGGGGATCAGATCACCGGTCAGTTCGTGAATAAAGGCGCCGAAACTCGTATCTTCCTGCGGCGGGCGACCGACGGTTGTAAATGGCCAGATCGCATCGGGACGGTGATAGACCTGCGTGACCCGCATGACCGGGAAGTCGTGCGTCAGACTGTAATAGCCGAGATGATCGCCAAATGGCCCTTCTGGCAGCCGTTTGTGCAGGTCGATCTCCCCGACCAGACAGAAATCAGCCTCGGCCGGAACCGGCAGCTGGCCAGGGAGCTGCTGCATCGGAATCCGGTGACCGCCGAGCAGACCGGCGAAGGCGAGTTCCGGCATCCCTTCCGGCAGCGGCATCACCGCCGCAACCGTGAGACTCGGCGGTCCGCCGACAAAAATATTGACTTTAAGCGGTCTCCCCTGCTCCAGCGCTCTGCTGTGATGAACGCCGATGCCGCGGTGAATCTGATAGTGCAGACCGACCTCTTCTTCCGGAGTGTAGCGGTTCCCCGATATCTGAATCCGGTACATGCCGAGATTGGAGTGGCGCACCCCCGGAGAATCAGGGTGCTCTGAATAGACCTGCGGCAGAGTGATAAAGGCGCCGCCATCCTCGGGCCATGAGACCAGCTGCGGCAGGTCGGAAAGAGCGCAGCGATTTGTTGTGGATAATCCCTGGGAGACTTTTTTCGGGAGGAGATGCAGGGCGGCCAGCCCGATACCGGGGAGGGAAAACGGCTCTCTGAGCGCGTGCCGGGGGTTGAGTTTGAGGGCGACCATTTTTTCAATGACCGGGAGCGTATCACGAAAAAGGAAGCGGGTTCGCTCCAGAGTGCCAAATAGATTTCCGAGCAGCGGGAAACGACACCCTTTAACGTTTGTAAACAGAAGTGCCGGGCCGTTGGCGGCGTAGACCCGGCGCTGGATTGCTCCGGCTTCCAGATGTGGATCGACTTCACAGTCGATGCGGATCAGCTGACCATGCTGTTCAAGATCGCGCACGCAGCTTTGCAGATTGCGGTACCCCATAAATCTCATCTTCGTTCGAGTTAGTGTGCAGAAGAGTGTACCGGAAGCGAGCGGGCAAGACAATATTTGAATCGGATCGAAGCGGGCTTCTTTACTGCGCCTGATAACAAAGAAAACGCGGTCAGCTATTTTAAACAATTTTCAGAGAGAAAAATGGGAGCGACCATCTGGCCGCTCCCAAAACAGATCAGCGCTGCGCAGATCAGGCGTCTTTGACGCCAAGTTTTTTAAGAATGGTGATCAGCGGGCACCAGTTGGTGAAGGCGCTCTGGAAGAGATTCAGTCCAACAAAGGCGGTGAACCAGAGCCAGTTCGGGTTGTGGTAGTGGGCCAGGGCGAGGCTTAACAAAACAAAAAAGCCGGCAGCCATGCGCAGATAACGATTAACAGTCATAAGTGCTCCTCCTCGGTTTTCAGGGTCAGAAACTGTATCGGACCCCGGTATAAAGGTTGGTGTTCTGGTTAAATTGGGCAAAAAAAGTGTGATCATATCGACCGTAAAAAATATTGGCACCCGCCGATAGCTGCCAGGCGTCGGTCAATTTATACTTAAGTGCCGGGCGAAGGTAGATATCCTCATCGGTCGGCGAGTAGTAACAAAACAGCGACAGATTCAGGTTCTGGTTGAGCATCAGCCAGGTGAGCCGCAGAGTGACCAGATGCCGGTAAGGATCGCGGGCCGTTGCCGCCGAAGCAGTGCTCTCGTAGGCATCGTAGCGTTGCAGCGCTTCGAGATAATACTGGCCAGCCAGAGTGACATTGCGGACAACCTCCTGCTCGTAGCCGGCGAGAAAGCGCCACTCGCTATTGGGCAAAAAAGGGTCGTCGCCGCTGCGGTCATGGCGCGAATCGTAATAGCCGATTTCCAGATTCGCAACCCCCGGCCCGAGGTTGCCGCGCAGGCTGGCACCATAAACCGAAAGCCGCGGGAAGAGCGCGGTTGCCGCAAGAGGATCGAAACCGACCGGGCTCTTCCAGTAACCGTCGTAAAAGTAGAGCGCCGTCTCATAGCCGCTGATGTTTTTCGTCAGGCGCACAGCTATTTCGTCGTCGCTGAACCAGCGGTCAGGGGTAGACGGCGACACGACCGCATCGCGCCCGGCAATCCGGTTCAGACCCGGATTCCAGTACGAGAGCCGTTCTCCGCGAATATAGCGATCAGGATCAAACCGGGGGGTGTAGGCGATATCGATATTGAACCATCCCGGAAAAAGACTGATTAAAACGGCATCGGATGGCGCCTTGAGATATTCAACATCCCGGCCGATGAAAAAAGCCTGCCAGTCTTTAGGGAACAGATCGTTGATAAAGAGAAGATCGCCGGTCCCCCAGGTGAGAATCTGTCGCCCGACTTTCAGATCGACCAGAGAATGCGGCGAAAAGAGGAGATTCGCCTCGCGCAGATCGATCCAGCCGCTCCCCTCTTTTAGATCGACACTCTTTTGCTCGACAACATCGTCATAATAAATGTCGGTGCGAAGCTGAAGAGTCGAAGAGCCTCCCAACCGGAACAGCCCGAGTTGCAGGCGAGTCTCGGCCAGCGTTGTCTGCTTCTGATAAGAATCGGACTGCAGGCGTGCACCGTAACGGGCATCGGCAAAGCCGTTGAACTGGCCGAACTCGCCAAGATCGGCGGCAGCGGCCGACACCGCAAACCAGCAGCTACCGGCGATGACGGCAAGGATAAAAAAGGGGGCTGGCTTTTTCATCATCGACTGATTTCGCGTGGCGGACGGCGCAAAAACCGCTCGGTGAAGATCCGCTCTTGCAGACCGATATTGTATTCAATCTCACTGAAGCTGTTGCGGGTGACACTGCCGGAGTTCAGATCGCGGGCTTCTGCGATCGTGACCGTCGGGAAACCTCCGACAGTCTCGATCTTCACCGCTTCAACTTCACGATAGCGATTGCCGTTACGCTGATAATATTCGGCGCGTTTCGGCAAAAAAGTCTCTTTATCGATCCAGGTCTGAAACCAGGTGAATTCGACCGAAGACGGGTCTTTCGGTACGCTTTTAATCAAGTAATAGTCCTCTTTCTCTTCGACCAGCTCATGCCGATCTTCGTCGATCCCGCGTCCGGAGACATCTTCGTAAAGAAAATCAGAACCGACGAAGCTGGTTCTTTTATCCCCCGGTGCAATCCGTTTTTGCAGATTCAGCGCCGGGAGCCAGAGCCAGCGGTCGTCATCCCGCTCGATATTTTTCCAGACTAAAAAGACCATTTGATGGACATCGGCCGGAGCGCGAAAGTAGACATAAAATTTCTGGTCCCCCTTTTGGCCGTTAAGACGCAAAATCGTGAATTCGCGGTTTCGCGTTCCACCGTTCTTGTCGGTGATCGTCATCTTCACGTTGGCACGACCATCCTTGCCGGCGTAGTAGGAGGCCTGGTTTGCCTGACTGACGATCTGCTCTGCCGTCAATGCCCCAAGAGCGCCGGACGCAATAAGAAGAAAAATAGTGCAAAGAGTAAAAACAAGTTTAAGTGGCATCATGATTCTCCTGTTTCGTCGCTATGTTAGAGTTCTTGTGACTGTTCAGCGCTTCCAGGTTTTCATCCGGAAAAGCAAACCGGCGCAAAGCGGTCAGAATAGCCGGTAGGAAAAAGAGGGTCGCCAGCCAGGAGACCGCCATGATGGTGGCCAGGAAAAAGCCGACGGTCTTGTACGGGACCAGCGGGGCGACCAGCAACGGCGTAAAACCGACGGAGATAATGATCGCGTTGCGGCTGATCGCCATCGCCGGTTCCTTGAACATCTCAATCCCTGTCTTGCTCCAGTCTCCTGTTTCGGCCTGAATCGACCGGGCCCGCTGCAGAAAGTGGATGGCAAAGTCGACGCTCAGGCCAAGAGTCAACGCCGAGAGGATGGCGACCGGCATATCATAATCTTTACCGACCAGACCGATCAGACCGTAAATAAAGGTGATCGTCATGGTCAACGGAATCATCGCCAGAGCCCCAAACAGAGCCGAGCGAAACAGCAGCATCATCATCAGCAATACCACCACAAAACTGCCGATCAGTGAGCCGATCATCCCCCCGACCATCCGATCCTGCCAGACGGTATTGAGATAGGTCAGCCCGGCCCATTCGGCGCGAAGCTCTGTGGGGGGCGGGTTGGTGGCGATGTAAGCTTCGACGTCCTGAACCACGGATTCCATATCCTTGTTGTCACCGCTGGTCAACTGAACCCAGATATTCGCCTCCTGATAATCACGGGTCACAAGGTGAAACAAAGTATCCTTCTTTTTCATCCCTTCGAGTTGAACAAAAACCTGAGCGATCGCCGCGGATGAAGAAGGGACAGCATAGAATTCCCGATTTCGTATCTCATAGGCGTCAATTTCGTTTTGACTTGCCGATTGTGCCGGGGTCAGATACTTGAGCTCATAGGTCGCTTTTTTGAGAGCATCGACTGCCGAAGAGGTTTTCCCGACCACGCCGTTTTCCTGCAGATGCTGTTGCAGTCTCTCCAGATAGCGGAGCATTTCCGGCTGTTTAAAGAGCGGCGCCGTCAATTCTGATTCCATCTCATAGACGAACTCCTGAAACGAGAGGGAGGCAAACTCCTCACTGACTCTTAAAGCTTCATATTGGAGCGCTTCACCGCTCATCTCTGCACTGTTTGCCAAACGGTTGATCAGTGTCGTCCTGTGGCTCAGCGGAATTGACGGCATTTGCGCAAGGGCCTGCTCAAGAGAGGTCAAGGTCATGCCGGCCGGATCGAGATAATTGACCTCGTCGGCCAGAAGATCCCAGACCTGGGTGGTTTGTGCATCGATTTTGGTTGCGGTCTGAATCAATTCGACAAAAGCACGCCGGGCATCACTGGTAGTGACATTGCCGTATCGATTTTTCAGATCATCGAGCTTGGCGATAAAGATACGGGTCGCTTCCGGGTAGGTTGCGCCAAACCGCTCTTGCGCCTCAATCGCCATAATCGTCGCTTTTTCAACACAGTCGCACTGCCCGGGGCGCACCGCCGCCAGCGTCAGATAGGCGGTATATGTGCCGCCAAAATGAGCATTGAGAATCCGGTCCGCCACCCTTAAATCGTGCGTTTCTGTAAACCATTTAACCGGGTTGTCATTCACCTGAATCCGGGTGATCCCATAGATGGATATTGTAAAAATAATCAGAGCAAAAGCCAGTATTGCTCGCCAGCGCAGAGTGCTGAAGCGACCGAGCCAGACCAACCCTCTCGTGAGCAGGCCGCCTGTCTGAACTTTTTTTTCAGAACCGGACAGAGTCGCCAGGTGACTTTTTGGGACAAACAGCATGATGTAGGCCGGGATCAACAGCATACTCAGCAGCCAGGCGACACCGACACCGAACGCGACATGAAGTCCGAAAATCTGTACCGGCGGAATCGGCGTGGTGCCAAGGGAGGCGAATCCGGCAATGGTCGTCAGACTGGTAAAGAGCATCGGTTGAAACAGATGACTGATAACGTGACGGATGGTCTTCTCTTTGTCCTGAAAGCGCGGATAGGTGTCGTAAAATTCACTTAGAATATGCACCGAATCAGCGACGGCAATCGGCATCAGAAAGATGGCGATCATCGAGCTCATGATATGGACATCAAAACCGAGACCGATCAGCAGCCCCATCGTGACGACCACACTGACAATCGCCACGACCATCGGCGCTACGATCAGGGGGAAATTGCGGAAAAAGAGGAAGAGCAGCAGAAAAATAGCAAGACCCGCCAACGGGGCCGAAGTCGCCATCTGCAGCAGCATTTCGACCCCGAAGGTATCCTCGGCAACCGGCAGACCGGTGATCAGAATCTGGTCTGCTTCAGGCCAGTCAGCGGTCAGATTGCGGACCAGGGTGGCGATGTTGTAGCTGTACGTCTTGTCACGGGTCGGGATATAGAGGCAGATCGCTTTCCCGTCTTCGGAGACCAGAGTTCCGGCAAAAAGCGGATTCCCCATGGCATCGTCACGAATCTCCAGCGCCTGCACCCGCGTGGTCGGCGGTTGTTCCATCAGGTACTCAAGCCGCAACGAACCGAACTCCCCCTGTTTGATGTTATCGACCACACTCGGGGCAATCAGCTCGCGACTGATGATGGCACTGTTCCCCGCGTCGTCAAACAGATTATTCGGGTTGTGATTAAAAGCCGCCGCCAGAGTTTGATCCCAAAACCCCTGAGGGGAGAGGTCGATAGAGCGATACCCCTCTGCCGCGCCGGATGCGTCGAACTCGCTCACCTGCGGCAGACCGGCATCAGACTGGCTCAGGCTTAAAAGCTGCTGCGTCAGTCGGTCGACCCGCTTGAGAGTGCCGACATTAAAAATTCCATCCGGGTCGGTCTCATTGACAACGCCGACAATCACAAAATCGTAAAGGGCAAATTTCTCCTTCACCTGATGGTGGAAGACCCGCACATACTCATGCTCATCGAGCATGTTTTCCGGATCGTTGTCGAAGGTCACTTTCGGAAGTTGCAGGGCAAACAGAGTGGTGAGAATCAGCACAAAAAGAGTTGTCAGCCACGGGCGACGAAGACCAAAATTGGTCAACAGCATTTTCATAACGAGACTCCAATAA
>JACUTX010000354.1 GCA_014859615.1 Desulfuromonadales bacterium
AAAACCGACAATAAAACCGACAATAAAACCGACAATAAAACCGCCTGTTACATCCAGCAAGGCGCCTGCAGGTAAAGGGACTTTTATCTGGCCGGTCAAGGGGCCGTTGGTTAAAAAATTTGATTCTCAATCGTCGGTCGGGAGCAAAGGGATTGAGATTACGGCCAGCAGCGGAACTCCGGTTTCATCGGCGGCCGCCGGGAAGGTGATTTACAGCGGTGATGGCATTTCCGGTTATGGCAATCTGCTGATTGTCAGGCATGACGACTCCTTTTTCACCGTCTATGGTTACAATAAGAAGAATCTGGTTCAGACCGGTGCTTTTGTCAGTAAGGGGGAAAAAATTGCTCTGTCTGGTCAACCTCCGGCAGGTGGGGCCCCCAGGGTCTACTTTGAGATTCGTTATGGGAAAAAACCTGTAAATCCTCTTTCATACTTACCTTAACTTCGGGAGGTTTATAACGACATGACGATTAAAGACCATGAAGATGTTGAGCCGGATGAGACACTTTTGGCAGCCGTCGAATTAGAAGAGGAGGAAGAGGACGACGAGGATATTGAGCTCGAAGCCGAGGTGGAGCAGGGGGTAGCGAGTCATTATGGTGACGCGATCAAGCTCTACCTGAAAGAGATTCAAAAAGGGACATTGCTCACCGCCGCCGACGAACGTTCTCTTGCGATACTGATTTCTCAAGGAGACGAAGCCGCCCGCGCCCGGATGATCGAGTCGAATTTGCGTCTGGTAGTAAAAATAGCAAAACGCTACATGAATCGCGGTCTGCCGTTTCTCGATCTGATCGAAGAGGGGAATGTTGGCCTTATCAAGGCGGTTGAGCGCTTTAAAATCAGCAAGGAGTGCCGCTTTTCGACCTATGCAACCTGGTGGATCCGGCAATCGATTGAGCGTGGTCTGGTGAATCAAAGCCGGACCATTCGACTCCCGGTGCATGTTTCAGATGAAATTAGCAAATGTATGAAAGTTACCAGAGAGCTGCTGCATCAGCTCAATCGTGATCCAGAGCCGGAGGAGGTTGCCGCAGCGATGGATGTCAGCGTTGCGCATGTTCGAAAATTATTGACCTTGGTGAAAAAAACCTATTCAATTGAACACCCGCTCGGAGACAATAATGATTACAGCCTCATCGACACGATAGAGGATTCCAAAGCGGTCGATCCGTCAACCTTGATCGAAGAATTAAATAAGTTTGCACATGTGTCACAATGGCTCGCCGAACTGCCGAAAAATGAACAGGAGATTCTGGAATTAAGGTTTGGTCTCAATGATCGAGAGCCGCAAACCCTCGATACTATCGGGAGTAAATTCGGCGTGACACGTGAACGGATACGGCAGATTGAATCGAAGAGTCTTGAAAAATTGCGGAAAATTTTAGAAGAGAGTCAGAACCAATCTTATCTCGACTGACCGGAGGGTAACTTGGACGAGCTTAAAAATATTATTCGTGATATCCCGGATTTCCCCAAAAAGGGAATAATTTTCAAAGATATAACGACCCTTCTGGCTGACGGTCGTAATTTTAACCGAATGGTCGATCTGATTGCTCACCGCTATATCGGTATGAATGTTGACCAGATTGTCGGGGTTGAGGCGCGCGGTTTTATTTTAGGTGCTGCTCTTGCCTACAAGCTCGGTGCCGGGATCACCCTGGTACGAAAACCGGGGAAGTTGCCATCCAAAACCCGCAATGTTTCGTATGCTCTCGAATACGGTACCGATACTCTTGAAATTCACGAAGATGCCTTTAAACCAAATGCCAAGGTCATTATTGCTGATGATCTGTTAGCGACAGGGGGGACAGTTGCGGCAGTTGTTGAGCTGGTTGAAGCGCTGGGTGCCGAAATCCTGGAGTGTTGTTTCATGACTGAATTGAATTTTCTGGAGGGGAGAAAACGCCTCCCGGAAGGGAAAGTATTCAGTCTTCTGCAATTTTAAACATCGATTTTGGCTTCGTAGCTCAGTGGATAGAGCAACCGCCTCCTAAGCGGTAGGTCGTGCGTTCAAGTCGCACCGAGGCCACCA
>JACUTX010000355.1 GCA_014859615.1 Desulfuromonadales bacterium
ATAGGTTTTATGATTGACAATATAAAGCGGCCGGCGCTTGGTCTCATCGAATGTCTTGCCAAGATAAAGACCGATAATTCCGAGCAGAGAGATGATAATCCCGCCCAAAAAATAGATAGACGCCATCAGACTGCTCCACCCCAGAACCGTATGGCTCCCCTGCAGAGCTTCATAGATGATTCGAGTCGAGTAAAGGAGTGCCCCCACAGAGAGCAAAAAGCCGAAGCGGATCGCCAACCGCAACGGCTTGTCGGAATAAGCGATAATCGTCTCGATCCCCAACTTCCAGAGTTTGGCAAAACTATAACTGGTTTCTCCGGCAAAGCGCTCGGCGTGGTCGACATTAATCGAAGCGGTCGGGAACCCCATCCAATCGACCAACCCGCCGAAAAATCGTAAATTTTCCCGCATTTGGCGATAAGCTTCAGCCACTTTACGCGAAACAATCCGAAAATTTCCAACTTCTGCGTCGTAGCGCATATCCGCCAGATAATTGAGAGTCGCATAAAAGAGCCGGGAAGAGATGCGTTTGAGCAACGCATGTTGACGCCGCCCGCGCCGGGCCAGTACCACCTCAAATCCCTCTTGGGCCTTGGCGTACAAGCGGGGGATCTCTTCCGGTTGATCCTGGAGATCGCAATCCATGACCACCACCCAATCGCCATGACAGTGGTCAAGCCCGGCGGTGATGCCGTAATGCTGCCCGAAGTTGCGGCTGAACTGTATCCCCTTGACCCTCGGGTCGGCCTGCGCTAATTCTCCGATCATTGCCCACGAACGGTCACCGCCGCAGTCCTCGACGAGAATGATCTCAAAATCTGTGGTGATCGTTTCCAGGACGGATTTTAGCCGACGATATAGTTCGTGCAGGCAGGCCTCGGCTTTGTAGACCGGGATAACGACAGAAATATGCAAAAAAATCTCTCCTGAAAATTCCTCAACGCAAAGACGCCAGGGCGCAAAGCCGCAAAGAGAACCTGAACATTTTTTTTTGTTAAACCTTAAACCTTAAGTCTAGTGCCCAGCAACTCTTTTTCTTTCGCATTAGATTCTTGTAGAGACGTACCGTTGGTACGTCTTAGACGCGCCAGCGGCGCGTCTCTACCGAACATATTTGTGTTACAGGGCACTAGTCTTCCCTTGCGCCTTCGCGTCTTTGCGTCTTTGCGTCTTTGCGTTAAAACTGTTGGCCTAAAATATCTTCCTGACTTCAACATTCCAAAGCCGCTCAGCCACCTCGGGGAGGGCAGCAGATTCGCGATTTTTCTTCCCTTCCGTGTAACTGGCAACCAACTTTAATTTTTCATAGTCAAGACCGATTTCGCCGGCATGGACCTGTTGCAGTGAGCCGCTGCCTGGGTAACTGGTTATTTCCGTGCGCAGTTTGCCATAGAGATATCTGGTCGGGAAGTAAGCGGCGGAAAAACGTCCGAAGAGACTGCTGCCCCGGCCATTCACATCGGCGATACTGGTCTTTTCATAGCCAAGCTCTTCAGTGAATTCGGCGATGCGGCGAATAACACCGTTCGTGGTAAAGAGTCGATAAACCAGTTTTTCCGTGAGTGCATAAGAGATGTGCTGCTGTTCTCTCTTGGTGCCAGCGATGGAACCGCCCAAATTCAATCCGAGGCTGCGACTGGGGTCGTACGAATAGGTTGCATTGCTGCTCCAGCTCCCCTTACTCTCACTCCCTTCAAGGTCTGTATTCAAATAATTAAAAGATGTCGCATTGGCTGCCCCGGAATTATCCCCTTGATTGACAATCGATCGCCATTTAAGGCGATGGAGCGTCCGGGCATAATCGAGTGCGTGTTCAAGAGAAAGCTGAGTAGCGGTTACGCCGTCAGCCGCAATCGACTCGGCGTTAAATTCAACCCGGTTTTCTAAGTGCTGATGGCGATGTTCAAGGTAAAGGGTCACATCGGCACGGGTGACACTACTGTCGGAGCTGCTGTCGCCAACCTCTTTGCCGCTGCCGCCCCCCGTTTGTAACTGTCCAGCCATTCTTGGGATCCGGAAAGACATGGAGTTTCGCCC
>JACUTX010000356.1 GCA_014859615.1 Desulfuromonadales bacterium
AGATCGGGGCTGCCTCAAACCTTAAATAGCGGCGCTTCCCGCGGATATCGGGAAACCACCCTTCGGCCTGCAGCCCTTCGGGGATCAATTGCGAGCTCGAAAAAGTCGAATAAAAATCAAGGGTTCTTTCAATGTCCCGGTCGATAACCAGATCGGCAAGACAGGGGCGCTTCTGCGAATAAAAGGCTTTCCAGTGATCGTCGGTACCGATAAGCTCTCCGGCCGCCATCCCGGTCAACTCCTCACAGGCCGTAGTCCAGACAAGCACCTTATGATTCATGTCGAGCACAAAACTCGGGACAGCCGAGTTTTGTAACAGATTTTCAGCGAATTTCTGCTCCTCATAAAGAGCGCGCTCCATCGACTTGCGCTCGGTGATATCGACAATCGTTCCGACCAGTCCGGCCGGATTCCCGATGACATCTTTGAACATGGCTTTATAAAAGAGTAGATCGTGTCTGGAGTTATCGACATAAGTGGCAGCATATTCAAAAATCTGAAACTCTCCAACCTGCTGCCGATAGAGCTCGGCGTCGGCATCTCCCAGAGCTTTTGCCATCTCCATCGGTACAAATTTTTCGCTTGTTGACCCGATGATTTCGTCGTCAGTACAGTTATAAAGCTGCTCAAACGCTTTATTACAGCCGAGATACTCGCCTTTGAGGTTTTTGTAATAAATCGGATTCGGGATGGTATCAATCAAGATTTTCTGGAACAGCAGCTGTTGCTCAACGTTTTGTTTCTGCACTGTAATTTCGTGCATCAGCCGGATAAAAGCGTCAGCCAGAGTTGAGATTTCATCCCCGGTTCCGACCTCAAGCGGTTTCAAATTCTCCCGATTGACAACCGCGCTTTCAATATGACCGATAAAATATTGCAGCGGCGCCACCAGTCGCTGCATAGCCAGCCACGCAACCAGAGTAGCGACCAACAAAGAGAGAATCAGACCGAAAACAAAATAGTATTGTGCCTTGACGACCGGCGCGTAAACTTCGTCTCTGGGATAGTTAGCCGCCAGGATCCAGTTGACACGGCTTAAGCGTTTAAAGGAAGAAAGAGAGGAGAAACCTCTGCTGTTGACGGTCTCGCCACTCCCCTCAAAACCATCGATGGCCCGATCAAAAAGCAGGTTCACTCCGGGCGGGACATCCTTTTTAAGGAGACGATCCCCCTTCGGGTGCATGATCATCAGACGATCGGTCGAATAGAGATAAAGATAACCGGTATTGCCGATCTTGGTCCTGGCGAGGCGACCCAGCATATTGTTATGGGTCAAATCAAGACTCCCCGCAAGCAGACCGATCACCCCGCCATGACTGTCATGAACCGGTGCCGTAAAACTCACCGCCGGATGGCCATGTTCCTGACTGGAAAAATAGGGGGTAGAGATCAGAGGATGACCGGTTGTAACGGTTTGACTGACATAGTCACGAAAAGAGTAATCTTTGCCGCGACGGCCGGGGATAAAAGGTGTTTCCGCGACCATTAACCCTTTGGCCGAGAAAAGAAATACTCCGTTGTCGAAAATAGGTAAGATGCTCCCGAGGTGATCATCCAGAAAAGTTTGCGCCAAATCGGCATTACCCATGATTTCCGGTGTGATCCTGGCGGCAGCCCTGCTGATGATCTCCTGGCCGATCCCGATACTTGTGTCGATCTCGTCAGCAAGCTTTGTAACCAGTGTAAACTGTTGATCGGATATGTTTTCTATGAGGCTGCGCTCAAAGTAGTGAAAAAAAATGGCGCCGCTGATCATCAACACTCCGGCCACCAGAAAAAAGACCACCATGCTGATTTTGGTTTTCAGACTGAACCGAAGAGCCAATGTGTTCTCCCTTTTAAAAGGTCTACACGTCTGGTGAGAGTTTGCTGCAATCTCAAGATAACGGAACCGTTTTTTTCACCGTAACTTAAACAGAGGAAAACAAAAAGGAGAAAAAAATTTCTGCAGCTCTAATGATGACAAGTTGAATCAGCCGTACCATTTGGGGGGACGATGGGAATAAAAAAGTGGCCGGATGCAAGAAATAAAA
>JACUTX010000059.1 GCA_014859615.1 Desulfuromonadales bacterium
AAGACAAGGGGGCAACCTGCAGATCGACCTTGTTAATGGTGGATGTTTCAGGATATAAAACGGGGATGAATGTAATGACGATTGACCTGAATCAACTGCTTGTACTGCGTGAAAAAGGGGCGCTGCTGGTTGACGCCCGAACTCCGGCCGAGTTTGCCGAAGCGACGATCCCCGGTGCCATCAATGTGCCGATTTTTTCGAATGATGAGCGGGCCGAGGTCGGAACGCTCTATAAGCAAGTCGGGAAGTCACAAGCCCGCATCCGTGGCGTGGAGCTGGTAGCGCCGAAGATCCCGGAGCTGCTCGCAACGGTTCGCGCAGCGTATGAGGGGCGAAGCGGACCGGTGATAGTTTTTTGCTGGCGGGGAGGAATGCGCAGCAAGGCACTGACCGCTTTTCTGGAGCTGGCCGGACTCCCGGCCCGGCAACTGACTGGTGGGCATAAGGGATTTCGGCGGCGGGTCCTGGATGATCTGGCGGCCGGTTATCGAGGGCGGGTCCTGGTTCTGCGCGGGATGACCGGGGTCGGAAAAACAGTGATACTGGCTCAGCTGGCCAAAGAGGGGTATCCGGTCATCGACCTGGAAGGGTTGGCGAATCATCGTGGCAGTGCCTTTGGTGGCTTGGGTCTGCCGGATCAGCCCGGGCAGAAATGTTTTGAAGCGCTGCTCAGAGAAGAGCTATTGAAACATCATGCGACCGGATACATCCTGGTCGAAGGGGAGAGCCGGCATATCGGCCGTCTGCAGCTGCCGCCGGTTCTGTTTGCCGCGATGCAGAAAGAGACAAGTATCTGGATTAACGCTTCGCTCGATTTTCGCGTCCGCTGTATTCTCGATGATTATCCGGCCATCGATCAGGAGCGTCTGCCGTTTGAGCGTCCGATCCGGGCCCTGAAAGAGCGTCTCGGTACCGAGAAGGTAGCCGGACTGCTTGATCTTCTGCACAACGGAGCCTGGGATGCACTGGTTCGAGAACTGATGGTCAATTACTACGACCCCCTTTATCAGCACACCTGCCCAAAAAGTCGTATAGAGGTTGAGATCGAGCCGTTTGATCAGGGGCTCGCTGGTGTCAAGGCCGCGATTGAACAGATTCTGGCGCAACCGGCGCCGGACTCTGATTAACCGCCAAAAAAAGAGTCCGCATGAAGCAAAAAAGTGAGACCAATCCGGTAAATAAACTCTGTGCAAAATGCCTGCGGCACTGCAAGCAGACGGAAACGATCGTGCTGATCGACTGTCCGCGGTTTCTCCCTTTCCCGTTCAAGGTGGAAAAAAACCGTTATGAGCAGCTCGATCTGTTTGAGTCCGAGGATGAAGAGACGGATTAAAACAACGATCGATCGTTAAACGCCTGGTCAGAGTCGATCCAGAAAGGCGGCGACCTTCGGCGTGAACTTTTCCGGTTCCACCAGAAAAGAATCGTGACCGTAGTCCGATTCAATCAGGTGATAGGTGACCGGCTTGTTGAGTCGCTTCAAGTCCGCGACCACTTCTTCGGTCTGATTCGGCGGATAGAGCCAGTCGGAGGTGAAGGCGAACCAGAGGGAAGGACACTCAATCCGGGTCAGCGCCTCGTCGCTCGAATCGAAATCCCAGGCGACATCGTACAGATCGAGGGCCTTGGCCAGATAGAGGAATGAGTTGGTGTCGAAGCGGTCGACGAAGCTCCGGCCGTTATATTCGAGGTAGCGCTCGACCTCAAACTTGCCAAAAAAATCGAACAGGCCGTCGCGGGCTGAAAATCGCCGCTCAAATTTCAGCTGCATCGATGCGTCTGACAAAAATGAGATATGTCCGACCGCCCGAGCCAGGGCAAACCCGTCTGCCGGTGGATGTTCGGGGCGGTAATTCCCTTTCTTCCAGAGAGGATCATTGAAAACAGCGGTTCGGGCCAGAGCATTCAATGCGATTGCCATCGGCGAGGTTTTGCCGGTACCGGCAATCGGTATGATCGATCGGACGCGATCCGGGTAAATGATTCCCCATTCAAGCGCCTGCATCGCCCCCATACTGCCGCCGATCACAGTCAGCAACTGGTTGATGCCGAGACGATCGAGGAGCCGCGCCTGCGCCCGAACCATATCGCGAACCATCACAACCGGAAAAGTGAGATTGTACGGCTGGCCGCTACGCGGATTGATACTGGCCGGTCCGGTCGACCCCTTGCAGGAGCCGATAACATTGGAACAGATCACAAAATAGCGCTCTGTATCGAGCAGGCAGCCCGGTCCGATCATGTTATCCCACCAGCCCGGTTTGCGGTCGTCAGGCGTATGCCATCCAGCCGCATGCGCATCACCGGTCCAGGCGTGAGCCACCAGAATAACATTGCTTCTCTCGTTATTCAGTCTGCCATAGGTTTCATAAGCCAGGGTAAACGGGCTGAGTAGACGGCCGCTCTCCAGCTTTAATTCCGTCTCGAAATGAGCATATTCAGTTTTGACGATACCGACAGATTGCTCCACGTCAATTCCCTGATCCAAACCCAAAAAAGGCCCCGTCCTTATAAGGATGGGGCCTGCGGATTATCAATATTGATATCTGCGGCTCCGTCCCCATCTACCCCTGTATTTTACAGGGTAGGAATTAGCACCTGGCATCACGCACATAAAATATGCCTGACCGGTTGCTGTGGTTTCAAAGGGCCTATCCCTCCACCACTCTGGATAAAGACGATGTTGCTGTATGTATCGGCACTCTAGCCGAAGCGATCTTTCTTGTCAATTTGATTGTCCCGACTCTTTGAGCCGTTGACCCTGACAGATTTGCAAGTATACTCAATTGAGATGACAGAATCGGAAGCTGGACGCGGCTTCCGTATTTACCCTGGATGACTTGCCCCTCCTGGTCTCCAGGGTTTTTTTATGAGGCAGTCAGCCATGCGTTTGATGAGAATGCCTGCTATGCTCCTCTTTTTTGGCTGGTGTCGGCCTGCATTTTCTTCTCTTCGTCACGCAGAAGTTGATCAAAGGTGATGCCTCTGAGAGTGGTTGTAACGGTCTTGCGGATATTCCCCCAGGAGTCATGAACAGGACAGGTTTTATCTCGCTTGCAGATGCCTGGTTTTTCCAGACAGTAATTAAACAGAACTTCACCCTCCTGCGCCTGAATGATATCGAGCAGCGTGATCTTTTCCGGTGCGGTTGTCAGGAAAAAGCCGCCGCCGACACCACGTTGCGATCCGACAATGCCATCCTTGATCAGGGGTTGAAAAATTTTGGTCAGAAAAGCGGGCGTAATATCCTGAGTCCTGCAGATCTCTTTTTTCAGAACCACTTCACCTGCGGGCTGTTTGGCCAGGTAAAGGACGGCCCTTATGGCATATTCAGTTGCGCGTGTAATCAGCATAATTTTCTCCAATAGCTTACGATACGAGTAATGTTTAATAGCCCGACTCGGCTTTTTTGTCAATGGTGCTAAAGAGGATTAAACGGGGCGGTGCCTCTGCTTTTTTTGTCAGGGAACGCATTTAAGTTGAACCGTCTTCATCCGACAGATTGACGAGGTCTACTGGAGCATGAGATAATCAACGCCGGAGGATTCAATGGTCGTTCTTTATGAAATTTTATCAGCCCTGATCGGTATTGTGGCTGGGGTTGTCGTTGTCAGTTGCGCTTTTCTCTGGTATGAAGCAGCCAACCGGGATCCGGTCCTGCTCAACGAGCGACTCTCCAGCGCCAATCTCTGGCTTACAGTCAAACTGATGGGTGGCGAATTCCTCGCGATCTGTCTGATTCTGGTCACAAACCCGTTCGGCTGGTCGAATCGGCCTGACAAACCGGCCCATAATCAGAGCGGCACACCGGTCATTTTGCTTCACGGGCTGTTTCAAAATCGTTCGACCTGGCTCTGGATGAAATACCGGTTACGCCGTAAAGGGATAACCGATCTCTACACCATCAATCTGCCGGTCTGGAAGGATGTCGAAACCTTGACTGAACGGGTGGCGAAACTGGTGGACGAGCTGCGTCAGCTGCGGGGTGTCAAAAAAGTGCACCTCATCGGGCACTCCATGGGGGGGGTCATCGCCCGCAACTATCTGCAGATTCGCGGCGGCGCTGAAAAAGTCGATCGGTGCATCCTGATCGGAGCACCGAACGCCGGTTCAAAGCTGGTCCCGTTTGTCGTCACAAATCTCGGGAAAAACCTGATGCCCGGCTCACCGTTTCTGACCAACCTCAATGCGCAACCGTATCCGGAAAATGCGCGGCTGACCAATATTTACAGCCGCCACGACAACCTTGTTTTGCCGTTCGAAAATGCCATCCTGGAGAGGCAGACCAATATCGAAATTGCCAGCGGCGTCGGACACAACGCCCTGCTGTTTCACCCTGCCGTCTTTGCCGCTCTCCACACCGTTCTGACAGAAGATCATGCCGACCATTAAAGATCGCCCGATCGAATCGACCAGAAGGTTTGGTTTCTGATGCATCGGGTCTCAATCTGTGCGGCGGCGGACTACCGCCCCGCTACAATAAAAAAGCGGCTGCGCCAGCTCCTTGAACCGTTTGGCGGCATAGAGGCTTTTGTTAAACCGGGAGAGCGGGTTCTGCTTAAACCGAACCTCCTCTCCGGCAAACCGCCCGAGTTGGCAGTAACGACACATCCCGAAATCGTCCGCGGCGTGATCGAGCTCGTTCAGATGGCGGGCGCAACCGCACTGGTCGGCGACTCCCCCGGTATCGGACGCCCGGAACAGGTGCTGAAAAAATGCGGAATCTGGAAGGTGATACAGGAGACCGGAGCCGGTTTTGCGCCATTTACAGTTTCGGTGAATGTGGCAACAAAAACCGGTACGTTTCAGCAGCTGGAGCTGGCACAAGACATTCTCGACGCCGACGTCATCATCAACCTGCCGAAGCTGAAGACCCATCAAATGATGGGGATGACCTGCGGAGTCAAAAACCTGTTTGGCGCCGTCGTCGGCATGCGCAAGCCGCGTCTGCATCTGCAGGCCGGAGTCAGCAAGGAATATTTTGCCCTGATGCTGCTCGAACTGGCAGAATTCATCAACCCGGCGCTGACCATCGTCGATGCGGTGGTCGGGATGGAGGGGGATGGTCCGGGGAGCGGCGATCCGGTCGAGATCGGCGCCCTGCTGGCCGGAGTCAACGCACTGGCGGTCGATACGGTCGCCTGTGAACTCCTCGGCCTGGCGCCCGATTCGGTCTGGACGCAAGTTGTCGCACACAAGACCAAGCGGCCTGGAGCGCGACTTGATCAGATCGAGATCGTCGGCGCACCGGCGGCGACTCTGCGCCCGGCAGCGTTTAAACCGGCACACAGCTCCGAACTTGATTTTCGTCTCCCCCGATTCCTTAAAAAAACGTTACGCAGCACCCTCTCCGCCCGCCCCGAAGTCGATCATGAGCGCTGCAGACGCTGCGGCATCTGTGTTGAAGCCTGCCCGCCGCAAATCATGACGATTGAAAACAACCGGCTGCAGATCAATGACAAAGCGTGTATTCGCTGCTTCTGCTGTCAGGAACTCTGTCCGGATGGAGCGATTCTGACCCGGCAGGGGTTACTGCTGCGACTGAGTCAGTTTATCGGTGGGGGGTCAAGGTCTTCTTAACTTTTTATAGACTACTGACCCTCAATATCAAACCAATATTTTTACTTCTGTATCGTGGCTCGGCTTGTCCAATCACTAGATAAGATCACGGCTCGTTCTTCGCACAATCTATTCTTATTCCTCAGGCAGGACATAAGAGATTGACTGATTAATCGGTCGGTTCCAAACGCGCACCGGCAGTACGCATTTTCTTTCGTGCTTCCTCGCCGGCAGCGATCGTCACCGGCCGGGTCGCATCGGTTATCAGCACCACCTCGAAGCCTTCTCTACATCCATCAAGAACTGTCGCCAGCACGCATACATCCTCAGCGAGGCCGCCAACAAATAGTCGTTGGACGTCGTCATTGCGTAGTTGATCGGCAAGACCGGTCTGATCGAAAGTCGAGTTTTGGTCCTGATCAAAGCGCACGCCCTTGGTTACTTTGATTGCCGATTCCGGGACCTGCAAGTTTGGGTGAAAGCGCGCTCCGTCGCTATCCTGAATGCAGTGTGGAGGCCAGAGTCCGCCCCGTTGTTTAAAACTGGGGTGGTTAAGCGGATGCCAATCACGTGAAACGTAGACCGGCAACTCCTTGGTGATCGCTGTATTAATCCAGCGATTAAGGATGGGAACAACCTTGTCGCCATCTTCGATCGGCAGTGCGCCGCCCGGACAGAAATCTTTTTGCACATCGACAATGATCAGAGCATCACCACGCTGCAAGGTCTCTTCGATATCGGCCATAGAATTCCTCCATCAATTTACGGCTGGAACGTCACACCACCTGCACCCGATCTTTAATTTCTTTCTGGTGCCTGGATAATTCAGGACTGACTTCCACAGGATACGGCGGTTCGGCCGGGGTGATGGCACGAATACGGTCAGGAAGACGAGCGGTCTGTCGGCCAGCATAGGCGCGCGCTGCTTCGAGTTCCACACGGCCGGCGGCCAGGCGCTCGCCATTTCGCATCACCGCCTCAAGTAGCGGCCGCCCCGGGAGTTGTTCATCCGCCTGTGCTACCACGTCACGGATATCATTCTCATTCTCGCTCATCCGGAAAATTTGTTTGCGCCCCGGCAGGATCGGCTTTCCGGGGCTCAACTTCAAGCGGCCCCTGCCCGCGTATTCACAAAGCTTGTAGGCAATATCCAGATCCGGGGCATCTTTAGAAACGCCCATGCTGGTACCAACACCAAAACCATCAATGGGGGCTCCTGCAGAGACGAGCGCTGTGATCTTCTCTTCATTAAGTCCCCCGCTGGCAAATATCCCGACCCGGCCTAACCCTGCCTGATCGAGCAGCCCGCGCACTTTTCTGGAGAGGTCGAGCAGGTCTCCTGAATCGAGGCGTACAGCGCTGACGTTGAATTGTTTTCCCATTGTGGTCGCCAGTTCGATAACCGTGCGAACACCCTGTAGTGTGTCGTAGGTATCGACCAGCAGCACCGTTCCTGGATAGAGTTGAATAAAGGAGCGAAAGGCTTCTTTTTCATTGTCATGAGCCTGAATATAACTGTGAGCCATGGTACCGGCGACCGGTACCTGGTGCAGCTTACCGGCAAGGACATTCGAGGTCGCGGCCACCCCGCCAATGTAAAATGCTCGTGCTGCCTTGAGGGCAGCATCTATCCCATGCATCCGCCGGGGGCCGAAATCGATCACCGGCCGCCCATTGGCCGCCATCACAACACGCTGTGCCTTGGAACTCAACACGGTCTGAACGTGGATCTGGTTCATAACGAAGGTCTCGATAATTTGAGCTTCCAGTACAGGTGCCACAATTTCCAGAATCGGTTCATTGGCAAATATTGGCGTGCCTTCGGGGACTGCGTAGACGGTTCCACTAAAGCGAAAACTCTGCAGATGATTCAGAAAATGATCGGAGAATTTACCAAGAGAGACCAAGTAAGTAAGGTCGTCTTCAGCAAAATGCAGGTTCTCCAGATAGTCGAGCACCGAGTCCAGGCCACAGGCCAGCAAAAAATTTCGTTGCGAGGGCAGGCGGCGAACGAAGAGGCTGAAGGTGGCATCATCGGTCATCCCTTCGTCGAAATACGCTTGAGCCATGGTCAGCTCATAAAGATCAGTAAACAGAGCGAGATTATGCGTCATCGTTTTCCTCCATGAGATCGACGAGAACGTCTTCGCAAACACGGACATCCGCATGATGGAAAAGGACAAAGCGAACATATTTGACTGATGACAATCGCGGCAAAACACCGATTATTGTTTTGAATGCCACCCGTACCGCCGATTCCATCGGGTAACCAAAAGCACCGGTCGAGATGGCCGGAAAAGCAATGGACGCGATCATATTTTGCTCTGCCAGTTGGAGTGCATTTTTATAACACGAAGCCAGCAACATATCAGAAGGCTGATCTATTCCGTAAATCGGACCGAGACAGTGAACTACATAGCGATTAGGCAGATTATGCGCACCGGTGATCACCGCTTGTCCCGGGCGGATGGGGGCCAGCGGGCGACATTCCCTTTCCAGCCCTGGACCCGCGGCCCGATGAATCGCGCCAGCCACCCCACCGCCAATGCGCAGTTCCGCATTCGCTGCGTTTACCACGGATTCCATATCAGGCTGATGCACGATATCGCCCTGTACACACTCAAGCGTTGCTCCGTGGAGATGTCGTTTTGTCATGAATTCATATCCTTATGAAAATACTTGTTTTTATCACTATCAAATGATACGGACTCTGCACCCTGTCCGAAGACCAGTCGGAGTCATTGTACCACAGCAGCCAAGGGCCACTACGGCCAAAATCCAGTTAGGGCCTCCTGAAAACTACTCAAGTAACTGAAACTGTTTAATTTACTACTGTTTTTGCGCCAGAATGTGCAAAGAAATCAGATAAATACCTTTCAAACCCTTGCACGTGACAGTGGTTAGATGTATCGAATCGCCGGGGTCAAATCTTGTCGCCGGGGTCAAATCTTGTCGCCGGGGTCAATCGCCGGGGTCAAATCTTGCAATCAAACATTTATATGGTAAATTTTCACTCATGGCTCGACAATTACGTATTGAATATCCAGGCGCAGTTTATCATGTGACTTCCCGTGGCAATGCTCGGAATGCCATTTATGCCGACGATGTTGACCGGGAAAAATTTCTAAAGGTACTGCATTCCGTTGTCACCCGCTACCGCTGGTTTTGCCATGCCTACTGCCTGATGGACAACCACTATCATCTGTTGATCGAAACCCCGAATGCCAACCTGTCGCAAGGAATGCGCCAACTCAATGGCGTTTATACCCAGAAATACAACAAACGGCACGGTTTGGTCGGTCATCTTTTGCAGGGGCGCTTCAAAGCGATAGTGGTCGAAAAGGAGAGTTATCTGCTCCAGCTCTGTCGATACATTGTCCAGAATCCGGTGGCAGCAGATATCGCTTCGACGCCTGGGGAATGGCTGTGGAGCAGTTTCCAGGCGACCTGCGGACTTGCCCCCGCACCGGAATGGTTGAGCGTTGATTGGGTTCTCAGCCAGTTCAGTGAAAATACAGATGAGGCGCGGGATCGTTACCGGGAGTTCGTCGACAAGAGGATAACGGACTTTAGCCCGTGGGATGCGTTGATCGGTCGCGTTTTTCTGGGCAAGGAAGGTTTCATCGAAAAGCTTGGGCCACGACTCGCTGACCAGGAACAACTGGTGGAGGTTCCGAAAGAAGAACGCTTCGCCGCGAGGCCATCCCTGAGCAATCTAATGACAATGTCCCCACCAATGAGCAGATCGGAACGGGATGTAAAAACCTACCGGGCCTACCGTGATTTTGGTTATACCCTGAAAGAGATTGCAGATTTTCTGGGCGTGCATTACGCGACGGTGAGCCGGGCGATAAAAAAAGTTGAGACTCATTTGCTCGATTGCAAGACTTGACCCTGGCCGCTGACCAGGAACAACTGGTGGAGATTCCGAAAGAAGAACGCTTCGCCGCGAGGCCATCCCTGAGCAATCTAATGACAATGTCCCCACCAATGAGCAGATCGGAACGGGATGTAAAAACCTACCGGGCCTACCGTGATTTTGGTTATACCCTGAAAGAGATTGCAGATTTTCTGGGCGTGCATTACGCGACGGTGAGCCGGGCGATAAAAAAAGTTGAGACTCATTTGCTCGATTGCAAGACTTGACCCTGGCCGTACAAGACTTGACCCTGGCCGTACTGACCCTGGCCGTACGATTCAACTATCATTCTCCTGTAATGAAGCCAGATTAAACAGATTCAAAGGATTGGACCGCATGACCATAGGCAAAGGGGTCTTCCATCCGATTTTAAAGATGGCGGCAGACCCGTTTGAAAAACTCAACTCCACCCCTCACAAAGAACTTCTGCCTGCTTCATCACCAATTCAACCGCCGCATCCTGTTTATCCGGCGGATACTTCCAGCGCCGGAGTGAACGCCGCACAAGATTACGCAACTTAGCGCGCACACTCTCACGCACCTGCCAATCGACCGATGTACTCCTGCGCAACTTCTCGGTAATCTCCACCGCGATCTTCTTTAAAATTTCGTCACCCAATTCCCGCACGGCGCTTTCGTTGTTGGCCAGAGCATCGTAAAAAGCAACTTCATCGGCATTCAGCCCGAGTTCTTCATCCCGTTTCAGCGCAGCCTTGAAATCCTTGGCCATCTTGATCAACTCTTCGATGACCTGCGTAGTCTCCACCGCGCGGGCGTGGTATCGGTTCAAGGTGTCCAGCAAGCGATCACCGAACTTTTTCTCCAACACCAGGTTGTTTCGGGTGTGCGCTCTGATCTCGTCACGCAGCAGCTTCTCCAGCAACTCCACCGCTAGATTCTTGCTCGTCATATTGCGCACATCGTCCATGAACTCATCGGAGAGGAGCGCGATGTTGCGTCGCTCCAGCCCAGCCATGGCAAACAGATCTTCTACCCCTTCAGCCCTGATAGCGTTATCGAGAATCTGTTTTATGGCGCTGTTCTTCTGATCTTCAGTCAGCTTGCGACTGGTGGTGGTGTGCTTGATGATGGCCGCTTTGATGGCCGAGAAGAAAGCGAGCTCAATGCGCAGTTCATCCGCTTCATCGAGCGTTCCACACAGCGAGAAGGCTTTACCGATGGCTGCCATAACGTCCAGGAACCGTTTTTTGCCATCTTTGAGCCCGAGAATATGATTGGCCGCCAGCGGCATCAGCGGCAGGGCGTTGGTGGCGTAATCGCTATAGTCGAAATTGTGGAACATGCCGCGCAGGATGTCGATCTTTTCGAGCAGGATCGCCAGCGCCTCTTCCGCCAGAAGGGTCGGCGTCCCCTTCCCTTGTGAAGTCGCATAGATCTTGAGCGCATCTTTGAGCTCATTGGCGATACCGATATAATCGACCACCAGCCCGCCCGGTTTATCTTTAAAGACCCGGTTGACGCGAGCGATCGCCTGCATCAGGTTATGGCCACGCATCGGCTTGTCGACATACATGGTATGACAGCTCGGCGCATCGAACCCGGTCAGCCACATATCACGGACAATCACCAGCTTGAGGTCGTCCTTGACGTCCTTGAATCGTTTCTCCAGCCGCTTCTTGGTCAGTTTGTTGTAGATGTGTGGCTGCAGCAGCGGCTTGTCGGCCGCCGAGCCGGTCATGATGACCTTGATCGCACCCTTTGAAGGGTCGGCATCGTGCCAATCAGGCCGAAGTTTGATGATTTCATTATAAAGCTGCACACAGATATCACGGCTCATACAGACGATCATCGCCTTGCCGTCGAGAATTGCAGTACGGATCCCGTAATGCGCAATCAGATCCTCGGCCACCTCCTGCAAACGCGGTTTGGAGCCGACCAGCTTTTCCAGCTGCGCCCAGCGGCTCTTGACCTGCTCGCGGGCAGAGACATCCTCTTCATCCTCGATGATCTCGTCAACGTTCTTGTTCAGCTCGTCGATCTCGGTGCGGTTGATATCGAGCTTGGCCAGACGTGATTCATAGTAGATCGGCACCGTCGCCCCGTCATCCACCGCATCCTGAATATCATAAATGCTGACGTAATCGCCGAACACCGCGCGGGTGTCCTTATCTTCCATGGAGATCGGGGTGCCGGTAAAGCCGATGAACGAGGCGTTGGGGATGGCATCGCGCATGTGCTTGGCGTAGCCGTAGATGTATTGGCCGGTCTTGGTGTCGAGCTTGGCCTTGAAACCGTACTGACTGCGATGCGCCTCGTCGCTGATGACGACAATATTGCTGCGGGTGCTCAGCACCGGATGGGCGTCTTCTTCGCCGACCAGCGAGAATTTCTGCACTGTGGTAAAGAGGATCCCGCCTGACTGCCGCGCCGCCAGCAGCTCGCGCAACTCTTCGCGGCTGTCGGCTTGCACCGGGGTCTGGCGCAGCAGCTCCCGTGCATTGCTGAAGGTGGCAAAGAGCTGGCCGTCGAGATCGTTGCGGTCGGTGACGACGACGATGGTCGGGTTGTTCATCTCCGGCTGCTGCAAAAGTTTCCCGGCGTAGCAGCACATGGTGATGCTCTTGCCCGAGCCTTGCGTATGCCAGACCACACCGGCCTTGCG
>JACUTX010000357.1 GCA_014859615.1 Desulfuromonadales bacterium
GGCTGGCGCTTATACGGTGGTTGTCGAACGTGCCGGTTGTGAGCAGTTTATTGCCCAGGTTGAAATGACCGGTACAGCCAATGCCGACGTTGCTGCCGTTCTGGAGCTCGCCATTGCGCCTGAATTTCGGCGTGATGCGGATCTTCGGGCTGGCAAGTCGAGACTGCGGGTCGGGCTGAATGCGGCGCCGTTCGCGGTCGATTTTAACAACGACGGTTTGACCGACCTGCTGGTCGGTGATGAGTCCGGTACGTTGACGCTGTTTGCCGCATCAACACGCGGTGGTGGTTCCAGGGTCTGGTATGAAGAAGGAAAGCAACTCAAGGTCGCCCCGATTTCAGGCGCTGTCCCCTTTGTCGTCGACTGGAATAATGACAACCGTAAAGATCTGCTGGTTGGCGGCGTTGATGGGCGCGTCTTCCTCTTTTTGCAGGAAACAGCCAGTTCTGACCTGTCACCGGCTTTCTCGTCCGGCACCCCTTTAAAAATTGACGCGCTTGATGACTTGAACGTCGGCTCTCCCGCTTATCCTGCGGTTGCCGATCTTGATGGTGATGGCGATAAAGATCTGGTCGTCGGGACAGCTTCCGGCAAGCTTTTCTCTTTTTTGAATGTCGGCACAGATGCAGCTCCGTTGCTCGCTGCCGCGACGGAAATCGGTTCATTCTCCGGTCCGGTGGTGCCGCTCTTTATCGATTGGGATGCTGATGGTCAGCGCGATCTTCTGATCAGCAATGTCGGGAGTCTTTTTCTGCTGGCCAAAGGCGAAAACGGGCTGTTTTCGGTCGACCAAACGCTCCTCTCCAGCCGTTCAGCATACGTTGATGAGAACATCAAGTACTTTGTCGCTGATCTCGATTCCGCGCAGGGGAAGGATGTCTTGGTCGGATTCAGTGATGGCAAGGTGACTTATTTTGAATCTGTCGGCCGCGATTACCTGCCGTCGGTGACCCGAGCGCTACTCGACAAGCTGGCGCAGGTGCAGACTCTGGCCGGTGACGCAGTGCCATTGGATGCGGTTGCTGTTGCGATAGAGGGTGCAGATTTCAGTGCCGCTGGCCGTCTGGCAAAAAATCTGTTCAAGCAGCTTCCGGCGAGCAGTGAGCTGGAGACGGCGTCGGCTGAGCTGCTCCTCCTTCTGGGGCAGTGATCTGAATTAAAGAGAGACTGTTATCAATAAAGAGGTTTGCTTCAGACGAAAGGGCATGGTCGCTTTACAGCAGCTGTGCAAAGCCGATATTCCGCCCTGCGGTCTATTTTGGCGGTCGAATCTGAAGCCTTGATTTGAGAGGAATGGTAAGGGATGAAAAGTTTAACTTCAAAATTAGTCTGGGGCTTGACTGTTCTGCTCCTTTTGAGTGCAACCTCCGTCGCATTTGCGGTCCGTGGCACGGCGAAAGTCTCGAATACGGTGCATAATCTTTCCGTATCCGGTCCGGGCTGGTCTCTTTATCGTACCAACGAGACCGAAATCTGCATCTTCTGCCATACTCCGCATGGTGGTGATAATACCGGGCCGCTCTGGAATCGAAACGTCCCCGGCGCAGCCTCTTTCACTCTCTATGACAGTTCGACCATCAGTGCTGCGGTTGCCGGTGTGACGACTATCAATCCGGAATCGCTGCTCTGTCTCGCCTGTCACGATGGCGGTCTTTCGGTGAATCATCTGCTGAATTACAGCACGGTCGATCCGATTCTGAACGCTGGAACGGGCTCGGCAATTACAACCATTGTCGGCACCCCCGGCGCCAATCCGCGCATCGGCGGGAACCCGGCGTCGCCCGCAGCAATCGGTCAACTTGGCGATGATCATCCGATCTCCTTCAGTTACGACGCCGTCCTGACTGAGTACGGTGGGAAAGGGGGGCTGCATACGGTAGCCGCTGCCGAGACGACTGGCGTGCAGTTTTTTGGGGGAACGAATCGCGTCGAATGTTCCAGCTGTCACGACCCGCATGTCGATTATGAAGTGTCATCACCGGATTATTTCCCGTTTTTGATTA
>JACUTX010000358.1 GCA_014859615.1 Desulfuromonadales bacterium
GGTTTGTAAAATATGATCCCGACTCCGGAAATATTTCAGCGCATTTACCAGCAGCACGGTCATCGCTGTCCGATGAGTACTCTCGGCGGGCGGATGGGGTTAGCAGCGCTGAAAGCCCTTGATGTTCGGGAAGGGAGTGCGCTGTCTGTCATTTTTGAACATGGTACCTGCGCGGTCGACGGGATAGAAGTTGCGACCGGCTGCAGTCGGACCTCCGGTTCGTTGCGGGTTGATGATTTCGGCCGGCACACGGTTGTGGTTCGGTCTGCTGCGGGAGATTCTGTCCGGGTCTCTCTGAACGCGTTTGCTCTGGCGACGGCCTGGGAGTACCGGACGGCGGATGAAGCGTTCAGTGCCGGCAAAGGGAGTTTGTCTGCCGAAGAAATACAACACTTACATGAACAGAAAGAGACGGTTTTGCAGTCAGTGCTGGAGCGACTCTGGACGCTGCCGGATGAGACGCTGCTGATTACGGAGATGGTATAGTGGGATGACAGATTCGATCTGGTTGCAGATACTGACGGTGATTTGGGATGAAATCGCCCGTATGTGGTGGTTTTTTCTGTTGTCGATCGTGCTGGTCGGTCTGATTAAAGGATACAAGCTCGATCTGCGGATCAGGGATGCGATCAACCGGGCCGGGCCGTACGGAATTCTCATTGCGATAGTCGTCGGGATGGTCTCACCGCTCTGCGCTTGCGGGATCTTGCCGGTGGCGATCTCACTAGCGATGATCGGTACGCCGCTGGCACCGTTGCTGGCGCTTCTGGCGACTTCGCCGATCATGGGGCCGGACGCCCTGCTTCTGACCTGGAGCGGCTTGGGGGGGGAGTGGGCGATCCTGAAGCTGATCGGTGCGGCGGTGGTCGGTCTTTCGGTCGGTCTGGTGACGGAGGCGCTGGTTCGGTCCGGTTATCTGGCCGGGGATCTGCTCAGGCTTAAGCCGATTTATCGGGACGATGGAAGCTTGGCCAGTGTCGCCGAGATCGGTGATGCGGCCGGGATCCATCTGAAAAGCATGGCGATTACGCCGCGTTCGAGTCGTCTCCGTTTTATTTTTGATCGGACCCTCGATGCGGGGCTGTTTGTCGGTAAATTTCTGCTCCTGGCAATCGTCCTCGAAGCGATTCTGGTCACTCTGATACCGATGCAGTGGATTACGGTTCTGGTCGGCGACAAGAATATCGGATCGGTTCTGATGGCGGCGCTTATCGGCCTCCCTCTGCCGGTTAACCAGATTCCGGCGATTCCGATTCTGTCGGGACTGCTGCAACGGGGGATCGATCCGGGTGCGGCGTGGACCTTTTTGCTGGCGGCACCGGTGTCGAGCTTGCCGGCAACCATCGCCCTGACCGGGATGTTTCAGCTGCGGGTGGTGACGGTTTTTCTGGCGACAACATTGCTGACTGCAATTTTGCTCGGTTGGGGGTATCAGTCTTTTTTTTGATGGAGTTCTGTCCGTTTGCAACGATATTTGACGGGTTTTTGCCAGGCGGTTTGCTGGGCCTGTTTTTTGCAACAAACAACAGTCGCATCTTCCGACAGTGACCTCCAGAGCGTGACGGGGGGTCGAATGCGGACGAAGAGACTTGACGTTATCAATGAAACTGTTATATTTTTCGAGCGTTTAACTGCGCTTTCAAGGTTAACCTGATTCAGTTCAGTTGCCGGGTCGGTCTCTCTCCGTTCGGTGAAAAGGAGAAATGTTATGGGTAAAAAGACGTTGCCGCTGCTGTTGTTGCTGATCGCTGCCGTTCTGCTCCCCTGTGTGGTTTCCGCCGGTGAGTTTAAGGATATCTCTTTTGCCGCCGGAGTGGCTGATGACGGTCTCGGCAAGGGGGTCGCTTTTGCTGATATCAATAATGATGGTCTGGTCGACCTTTATGTTTCCAATAAAGGGGGCGCCAACAAGCTTTATCTGAATCTCGGCAATGGCCAGTTCAAGGATATCACTGCCGAAGCCGGAGTCG
>JACUTX010000060.1 GCA_014859615.1 Desulfuromonadales bacterium
TCTCCCCAGCGAATTCAATCGTCTGCCCGGTGCGGAGTTTACACCGTTTACGCAGCTCTATTTCACCATCGACGAGCGCTTCCCCGGCGGCGATTCTGATCTTCGCTTCGCCGCCACTGCCACACCAGCCGAGCAGTTTCAGCAGGTCACAGAGTTCGATATAATCATGTCCTGCCAGTTTGAATTCTTGCATTGTTAACATCTCCGCCTTCTTGATTGTTTATTGCGCTTTGTGAGACTATCGCAACGAGATCAAAACGGGAAGGTTTTACGACTTTTTCCGCCTTCTGAAATGGGAGTAATGATGGCAATGAATATAGGGAAACTGTTGGTCCTCTTGTTGCTGACTGCGGCGTTGACTGCCTGTAGCAGCAAGAAAATCACGGTGGAGATTCCGCCGCAGATCAATCTTTCCACGATGGGGACGGTCGGCGTCGTTGGGTTTGAAGTTGAGAGTAGTGAGACGCTGCCCGGCGATCTCACCTTGAAGGTTGTTCAGTATATGCAGGCGGCCCAACCGGGTGTGCCGATTCTCGAACTCGGCAGTCAGACCGATCTGCTGCGTGAAGTCGGTTACAGCACACTCGATACGGAGGCGGTGAAAGCGATCGGCAAAAAGTACGGGGTCGATACGCTTCTGACCGGAACCCTGGAAGTAACACAATCGCGGCCAGATTTCAAATTAGGTCAGGACCTGACGTCGCTCAGTGCGACCTCTTATCTACGTGGCAATTTTAATGCCCGATTGCGCCAGACACGCACCGGGGCAACACTCTGGTCAAATGGTGCGCATGGCAAATGGAAACTGGCCGGAGTCGATGTTTCCACCGGGAGGATCCCCACCGTTGACGTGAATAATCGTGAGGACAAATACAAGAAAATGCTTCAGGAACTGGCCCGGGTCGGTACGGCAGATTTCCGCAGTAGCTATGAAACCCGAGTGGTTCAAGAATAATGGCGTCGAAAAAAGTCTGCCCTACGGCGTTACGCTGACTTTTCATGCCCTCGACCTATACCCGATCTAGGCCTTCGCCCCTGAAAAGCCACCAAGCCTTGTAGGACGAAATTTTTGCTTAGCCATTCAATTCTTTTTTTGCGAGGGCATCAATATTGAGTTGTGAAAAAAGAAAGGGGGGACGAAATCGCCCCCCCTTCTTTTTCTTTTTGATCTGTCGGACTGCCGGCGATTATTTGGCGAGGGTACTGACCCAGGTCGGGAGTTCGCCGACAGCAACGTCGAGGACCGGGAAGACCAATAGATAGGTCGCCAGAACGGTGATGACGACGCCGATGATGTTCAGACCAAAGCCGCTCTTGACCATCTGCGGGATGGTGACGTAACCGGAGCCGAAAACGATCGCATTCGGCGGGGTAGCGACCGGGAGCATGAACGCACAGGATGCGGCAATGGCGGCCGGAACGACAAGCAACAGCGGGCTCTGACCGAGACCGATGGCGACGGCTGACAGAATCGGCATCACCATCGCCGAGGTGGCGGTATTGGACGTTAACTCGGTGAGGAAAATAATCAGAGCGGTCACCGCAATCACCAGAATCAAAACCGGAGCGGCCTCCAACAGGCTGACCTGTGAGCCGATCCAATCAGCCAGTTTGGTCGATTTGAAGCCGGCTGCCATCGAAAGACCACCGCCGAACAGAATCAAAACTCCCCACGGCATCTTGCTCGCCCAGTGCCAATCCATGACAAATAGGTTCTTTTTCAGGTTGATCGGAATCAGAAACAGCAGCAGGGCACCGGTCATGGCGATGGCGGCATCGGTGACCATCTTCGGCTCCGGGAAGAGAAAGCCAATCTTTGCACGAAAAATCCACCCGAGAGCGGTGCAGAGAAAGATGATAGCTGTCCAGCGTTCACCTGCGCTCATTGAGCCCATCTCCCGCAACTCTTTGTTGATCAATTCACGCCCACCCGGAACTTTTTTTAGCTTCATCGGGTTGGCGATACGGGTCAGCCAGAGCCAGCAGAGGGGGAGAAAAACGGCGACTAGCGGGACGCCAATCTTGAGCCAGCTGGCAAAGGTGATCTCATAGCCATAAGTTTTGTTCAGGTAGCCGGCGAGTACCGTGTTCGGCGGGGTGCCGATCAGGGTGGCCATGCCGCCGATCGAAGCGGCGTAAGCGATGCCGAGCATCAGATTGAGGCCGAAGGCAAATTTTTCAGGAGAAAAATCGATCTCTTTGTCAAGCCCTTCTTTTTTCCCTTCGGTGATTACGTGGGTGATAATCGCCAGGCCGATCGGCATCATCATGACGGTTGTGGCGGTATTTGATACAAACGCCGAGAGGGCAGCCGTTGCCGCCATAAAACCGAAAATCAGACGACTCGGAGAGAAGCCGACCACCCTGACGATATTCATCGCAATGCGCCGGTGCAGATCCCAGCGTTGCATCGCCAGAGCGATAATGAATCCACCTATAAACAGAAAAATCAGCTGACTGGCATACGGTGCAGTCGCCTGCTTGGTATCCATGATCCCGAGCAGCGGCATCAATGTGATCGGCAGCAGCGAGGTCGCCGGAATCGGGATCGATTCGCACATCCACCAGGTCGCCATCAGCAGGGCGACTGCGGCCATTCGCTGGGCTTCCAGTGACATGCCGGCCGGTGTCGCGATAACGAGCATCAATATGAACAAGATCGGGCCGAGGATCAGGCCAAGTTTCTGCCGCATGGTATACTCGCGCGGCTCTCCTTCTTCGACGCCGCCTGGAGTCGATTGCAGCCGCTGGTTATGCTCCGCCGGTGCTTCATCGATCTCATCGGCCAGATCGATATCATGTTCCGTGTCGTGATCCGAATAACTGAAGAGATTATGCTTTTGTGTAAATGTCTTAAACATCACTTTCGGACTGAACAGAACCAGAGCCTTGGTTTCATCGTGCATGTCCCAAAGTCGCTTCCAAACTGCTGTGATCATTTTGTCTCCTCCATAACGTGATTTTTATGACAGATCTGTAATTCGCGGAAGCTATAGCAATGGTGATGCCGAGTTTGTAAGCAAAGGGGGGGATCAGGCGTTGCTGATTATGAAATGAGAGTATTGCTGCGGTTGTTGCAGCCAAACTAAATTTTTAATCAAAAAATGTTTTTTGTTTTTGTCAAACAAAGGATCTGTTCCGGCACCTAAATGTGTGGTTGTTTTTGGCCGCTTGATACGATTTTTAACCATTTTTTAATACAGAGGGGGCAGAAGGGGGGGCGGTTTGTTGTGTAGCGCGGGGTTTTACTTATTGCTTGGGATATTTTCAGGGTAGTCAGGTTTGATCAGGGTGAGGAACAGCGCCGATGAGATTCCGGCTGCACCAAACACCATGCACATGACCATGATCTGGTAGCGGACAGCGATCAGGGGTGAAACCCCGGAGAGAATCTGCCCGGTCATCATCCCCGGCAAGGAGACCAGGCCGACGGCAAACAGGGCATTGGTCATCGGGATCAGAGATGAGCGCAGGGCGATGTTGCGGGCTGTCTCAAACGGCAGGCCGCGACCCGCTTCGGCATAGAGTCGATCGGCAGCCAGACTGACGCTGTTCATCGAATTGGCGAAAATCATTCCGGCCAGCGGGATAAAGTAACTCGGGAGGTACCACGGATCGAGGGTCAGAACCCCTTGTGTCACCAGGGCCAGAACCGCTCCGCCACCAAACAGAATGGCTATGAACGATCGCCAGTAGAGCTGTCGCCACTTCTGTTTGACCGTACGCAGGGCGATGGAGCTGGAGGCCAAGACCATCACAGTGATAACCAGCAGGACGATAAGCGTCGAATCAGATTCAAAAATATAAGAGAGAAAGTAACCGACCAGTAAAAGCTGCCCCAACATGCGGGAAAATCCGTAGATTTCCGTTTTGTACTCCCGTGTCCAAAAAAACAGGATCGCGATGACGATCGCCGCCGGAATAAAGGCGAGGGCGAGGCTTGGATACGGGATGATCTGGATAGAATGATTCACGAATGGTCTCTTTTTGCTCTGCTCGGTCGTCGATAGAGGAGAGCTCTGCTGTTGGTGATAAGGATAACAGAAAAATCTGCGGATCTGCAAAGTCACTTTTTTAGGTCTTGATTGTTACAAATGCGATGCGAATGCTAAAAAAGCGTTTGATTCCTCTTGAGCTTCCCTTATAATGAGACCGTTTTGACAGCTTGGCTGCAAGAAAAGGGATTGAAAGTTGCAACGGATATTCATATAGAGGAGAGGAAAATGATGATGAAAGCGGTATTGCTCGATGGATTTGGTGGTCTGGATGTGATGAAGATTGGTACAGCCGAAAAACCGGTTCCGGCAGAGGGGCAGGTTCTGGTAAAAGTGATGGCGACGTCAATCAACCGTCCCGATCTGGTCCAGCGGGCTGGTAACTATCCGCCTCCGAAAGGCGATTCTGAGATCCTCGGTCTGGAGGTCTCCGGAACAATCGCAGAGCTCGGTCCCGGTGTTGACGGGTGGAATATTGGCGATCGGGTGATCACCCTGGTCGGTGGCGGCGCCTACGCTGAATATGCGGTCGCTTACGCCAGTCACCTGATGCCGATCCCTGAAGCGATGAGTTTTGTTGAGGCGGCATGTGTCTGCGAATCGTATATTACCGCTTTTTTAAACGTTTTCATGATCGGCGGATTGCAGGATGGTGAAACCGCGATTCTTCACGGCGGCGGCGGTGGAGTCAACACCGCTGCGATTCAACTCGCCAAAGCGCTTGCGCCGAAAAGTAAACTGATTGTCACCGCACACCCGGATAAAATGGGACGGGTTCGCGATCTCGGCGCCGACCTGGTGATCGATTTCACCACCACTCCCGATTTTTCTGATCTGGTTCTCGATTGGACCAGCAATAACACGAAGACAAAAGGAGCTGATGTGATCCTTGATCATGTCGGGGCCAAGTATTTGAAGCCGAATATGACTTCACTCGCCTATGCCGGTCGTCTGGTTATTATCGGTGTTATCAGCGGAATCAAGGCGGAGCTGAATCTGGCGCTGATGATGGTCAAGCGTCAGCAGATTATCGGTTCGGTTCTCCGCTCGCGTCCGGTGAGCGATAAGGCTGAGATCGTGGCCGAGTTTACCCGCACTGCCCTGCCGAAATTCAGCGATCGCACGATCGTACCGATCGTCGAAAAAGTATTCAGTCTCGATGACGTTGTTGCCGCGCACCGGATGATGGAAGAGGACGCACATTTTGGCAAGATTGTACTGCAGGTCTGCGAAGGGTAAACGATGGCAGTAAAATAATTTTGGGTTGAAAAAGGGACAGAAACCGATTCTGTCCCTTTTTTTAGGTTTGCAGACTCAGCAGGTCAACAGAATTCTTACCAGCGACAGCAGTCTCTTTTTGTCGGCTTTTGAGACGTAGGCGATGCAGCCGTGCTGACGCGCCTCCTCCTTGGTGATCGACTCCGATGTTAACATGATGACCGGCGTATAGCGGTTAACCTTGTTTTTCTGTTTGACGTAGGCGGCCAGCTCAAAGCCGCTGATGCCAGGCATCCGCAAATCGGTTATGATCATGTCAAAAATGTTGCTGAAGCAGATGCCGTCGCGCATCGGGTCGTCGAGGATCGCGATCGCTTCTTCGCCTGATTCAGCTGTGACAATATCAAATTCGTTGCTTAAGTCATCTGAGAGCTGGGACAGAACCAGAGGGCTGTCATCGACGATCAGAATCCGTTTCATAGCACTCCTTTTTTACCATTTCAACATGACATCAATGCATCGTTACATCGCGCCATATTAACAGATGAGACTGAAAAGTACCGGAAATTTCTGCTGTTTTCGTTACAATTTACTCGGTTGTTACATAAAGTCGACTCTGGTCGACTTTATTGTTGACCGGTGAATGGTCGATGTTTAGAATCTCGACCGTAGTCGACTTTGCAGAAAAGAGCTGTATGGCCGGAATTCGTGAACAGAAAAAATCTGCGACCCGTAAAGCGATCCTGATCGCTGCGGTACGCCTGTTCGCCGAGAAAGGGGTGGAACAGACCAGTATGGAAGAGTTGGCGCGCGCGGCCGGAATCGGCAAGGCGACCATCTATGGCTACTTCTCCACCAAGAAGGAGATCTTTCTCGCTTACTGTGAAGAAGAAGTCGCGTATGCTTTTTCGATTCTGGAGCGCAAGCAGGATGAAGACGCTCCTTTGACGGAGCAGCTGGTCGGGCTGATGATCGCTCAGCTCACCTATGTCACCAGCAATCGCGAATTTGGACGACTCTTTGCCCGTGAAATAATGTTCCCCGGAGAGCAGACCACTCTGGCGAGCCACGATCTCGATCGCCACTATATGCAGCGGTTAATGGGAGCACTCAGCCGTGGGCAGGGGCGTAGCGAGTTGCCGGCAGATTGTGACCTGTTGTTATTAATGGGGCACCTGCACGCTCTTTACCTCTTTTCTCTCTCTCTTTTTTATCAGGGTGATCTGGCCAATATGGACGAAGCTGAGATATTGCTGCGTGCATTGGTGATGCAGACCCTGAACGGGCTGACAGCCTTGCTGCATGCTGATACGCAGGAAGCAGAGCGCTGGGAGGAGTTGAAGCTGATTTTTTTGCTGCGGCGTCATCTGAAGTTTGAATAACAGCATTTCAGCGACGATTCAGCAACTGCTAAAAGGGTGTCATTCTCGAGGGGTTAATCCGGAATAGAGTCTGTATTTTTGAATGTTAGAACTAGATCTTTTTTTTGATCAAGAACTTTCGGGATGACACGTTTTCTATCCGCCGGAGTCATGGTGAGGGTTGATCAGGGAGTTGTCTTATGAACCGTATTTGTCTGTCGATTTTATCACCTGTTATTTTTATAGCCCTCTTTTTGCTCAGTGGCTGCAGCGCAGAAAAAAATGAGAAAGTCGCTGGCAATCCGGTCAAAGGTGAATCCAGTACCAGAAGAGTGACGTCTGTGGAGCTGTTGCCGCTTGTCAGAGCCGATGTTCAGCAACGTTTTACCCTGCCGGGGGCGCTGCAGGCGTGGGAAGATCTGACGCTTTCGGCCGAGGTTGCCGGACCTGTGAACTGGATCGGGCCGCAGGAGGGGGAGCATTTGAAAAAGGGAGAGATTATCCTGACCATCGATCCACAGACCTGGCAGGCAAATTATGATCGCGACAAGGTTGAGGCCGAGTTGCAGAAGAAGAGGCTGGACCGATTTCAGCGTCTTGTGGAACAAAATCTGGTCAGTCAGCAGGAGTATGAGAATAGCGTCAATGCGTATGAACGGGCCCGGGTCGCCGCGCGCTTGTCGGCACTGCAACTCGAAAAAAGCAGTCTCAAAGTTCCCGTGGCGGGGATCCTCGACAATTTGTTGGTTGATCGGGGTGAGTATGTCAGGGTCGGCGACCCGCTCGCACTTGTCGTGCAGATCAATCGCCTTAAGGTGGAAGTCGATGTGCCGGAAAAAGATATCGGTTACCTGCAGATCGGCGAAAAAATAGAAGTGGTTCAGGCGAATATCGGCCGCGATGATGGCATTATTCGGATCGGAAAACTGACTCATCTTGCTTACAAGGCTGACCCGGTCACGCGTACTTACCGGGCTGTGATCGAAATCGATAATCCGGATCATGCTTTGCGCCCCGGTATGATCGTGCGGGTTGAAGCGATCCGTCGTCTGTTGCCGCAAGTGGTGGCGATTCCGATTTATGCTCTGCTGGATCGTGATGGGAAGAAAGTTGTTTTTGTCAAAAAAGGGGGAGAAGTGGAGCTGCGCGAGGTTGAAGTCGAAGCGGTTGTCGACGCAGATGTGGTGATTCGTTCTGGCCTGGAGGCGGGTGAAGAGCTGATTATCAAGGGGCAGCATCTGCTGGTGGATGGAGCTCCGGTTCAGGTCGGGGTGCAGTGAAATGCTGATATCCAACGCCGCGATCCACCATCGCAGCACCGTTTTTGCTCTGATGGTGATTGTCATCATTGTCGGCACCTACAGTTATTTGACCCTGCCACGCGAATCGAATCCTGATATTACCATCCCGATTGTCCTGGTCCAGACGATTTATGAAGGGGTTGCATCGAGTGACATCGAATCGCTGCTAACGAATCCGATCGAGCGCAAGCTGCGCGGGTTGAAAAATGTTGAAAAGATCAGTTCGGTGAGTGCCGAAGGGTCTTCGATGATCTCTATTGAGTTCGTCCCCGATGTCGATATCGACGACGCTATGCAGTGGGTTCGGGCCAAAGTCGATCAGGCTAAAGGGGATCTCCCTGCCGATCTCGAAAATGATCCATCGATCCTCGAAATTAATCTGGCTGAATTTCCGATCTTGATGGTCGCCGTCTCCGGTCAGGTCGAAGAGACTCTGCTCAGAGCGATCGCCGAGGAGCTGGAGGAGCGGATCGAAGAGATTCAGGGAGTGCTCGACGTGGTGTTGACAGGCGGGCGCGAACATGAGGTACGGGTTGAGGTTGATCCTGAGCGTCTGGCCGCCTACCGGGTCTCATTTGCCGAGATCGTAACGGCTGTGAAAAGCGAAAACGTCAATATCCCCGGTGGGAGTATCGATATCGGTCAGGGGAAATATCTGCTGCGAATTCCGGGGGAATTTACCGATCCGGCTCAGATCGACAATGTTGTGATGGTGGTGAGAGGCGGCAAGCCGATCTACTTTAAGGATCTCTCTACGGTTGATTTCACTTTTGAGGATGCCACCAGCTACGCACGACTCAATTCAGAAAAGACGGTCACTCTGGCAGTCAAAAAACGCACCGGTGAAAATATCATTGCGGTGGCCGACCGGGTTTTCGCCCTGCTCGAAATAGCAAAGCCGATGCTGCCGGACGGAGTGGAGCTTTCGGTGACCCTCAACCAGTCCAAAGATATCCGCCGGATGGTTAACGAGCTGGAGAATAATATCCTCACCGGCCTGATTCTGGTGGTTGCGGTGTTGTTTGTCTTTCTCGGTCTGCGTAATTCGTTCTTTGTCGCGCTGGCGATTCCGTTTTCGATGCTGTTGTCGTTTATTATTATTCAGGCGCTCGGTATTACTTTGAACATGGTTGTCCTGTTCAGTCTGATTCTCGCCCTCGGTATGCTGGTCGATAATGCGATCGTTATTGTTGAAAACATTTACCGGCACATGCAGGCGGGGGTCGGCCGGATCGAAGCGGCACGCATCGCCGCCAGCGAAGTCGGCTGGCCGATTATCAGTTCGACCGTCACTACACTTTGTGCTTTTTTACCGATGATCTTCTGGCCCGGAATTATGGGCGAGTTTATGAAATTTCTGCCGATTACCCTGATTGTGACCTTGAGTTCGTCGCTTTTTGTCGCTTTAGTGATTAATCCGACAGTCTGTGCCTATTTTATGCGGGTCAAACAAAAGGAGATGCAGCCTGATATGGAGCGGACCCGGATTGTCCGGTTGTATCGTCAGACGCTCTTACTCGCATTGCGCTATCAGGGGACAACGGTCGCTATTGCCGTTGCCGGTCTGTTTTCGGTCCTTTTTCTATATGTCATCTTTGATCACGGGGTTGAACTCTTCCCCGAGACTGAACCGAATCGGGCTTTTGTGGAGATCAAGGCGCCGGAAGGGACCAGTCTCGACACTTCGGACAGTTTTGCCCGGATCGTTGAGCAGGTGGTGCTGCCGGAGGCGGATGTCCGTTTTACCACCGCCGAAGTTGGCGTCGGTTCGAGCGGTGATTTAAGTGGCGGGGGGAGCAGTCAGGCGCATATGGGGAAGATTTCCATGGAGTTTGTCGATCGCCAGGTGCGACGAGAATCGTCAACCTCTATCTTGAATCGGGTCCGTGATGCGTTGGCAAATTTCCCCGGAGCGGAGATCAAGGTCGAAAAAGAGCGGCAGGGGCCGCCGACCGGTGCACCGGTCACAATTGAAATTGTCGGTGACAATGTCGATATTATCGGCAGTCTGGTGGAACATGCGCGAAGCCTGATCAAGGATGTGCCGGGGCTGGTCGATCTCAAGGATGATTTGTCACGGGCCAAGCCGGAGATCCGGGTACTGGTCGACCGGGAGAAGGCAACCTTGCTCGGCTTGTCGACCGCCGATATTTCGATTATGGTCAAGGCCTCAATCAGTGGTGAAAAGATGGGGGTCTACCGTGACGGGAAGGACGAGTACAATATCATGGTCCGGCTGCCGAAAGAGCGACGCGAAAATCTGGCCGATATCGAAAATTTGCTGATACCGACCAATACCGGTGCGCCGGTCCCGTTATCGACGGTGGCCCGCCTTGAGTTCGGCACCGGTTTCGGCTCGATCCGTCATCTTGACCAGAAACGGGTCGTCACAATCACCGGTAATACTGAGGGGCGCAACAGTAATGAAGTCTTGACCGAAGTGCAAAGCCACCTGGCCACGTTGGATGTTCCGGCGGGCTATCGGATTAACTACGCCGGGGAGCAGGAAGAGCAGCAAAAAGCGAGTGTGTTTCTCGGCAAAGCGTTTCTGGTCGCAATCTTTTTGATCAGCCTGGTGTTGATCACACAGTTCAATTCTTTATCGCAAACCTTTATCGTTATGACTTCGGTGGTTTTGTCTCTGACCGGTGTCTTTATCGGCCTGATGGTGACGGTCACCCCCTTCGGGATTATCATGACCGGGATCGGCGTGATCTCGCTGGCCGGGGTCGTGGTTAATAATGCTATTGTCCTGATCGATTACATCAATCAGCTGCGTCAGCAGGGGATGTCTCTGCATGAGGCCCTGACCAAGGCCGGAACGGTCCGTTTTCGACCGGTCATGCTGACGGCCATGACCACCATCCTCGGTCTGTTGCCGATGGCGGTGGGGGTCAGTTTCGATTTCCGCAGTCTCTCCTGGGTGATCGGTGGTGAATCGGCTGAATGGTGGGGGCCGATGGCGATTGCCGTGATCTTCGGCTTGGCTGTCGCGACCTTGTTGACTCTGATTGTCGTGCCGGTTCTCTACGCTCTGTTTGCCCGGCTCAAAGATTATATGTATACACGGTACGGATCGCAGGAGGGGGTGTCACCATGACAACATTATTGCTTCTTCCCGGCCTCGACGGCACGGGGCGGGTCTTTGAACCGCTCCTGACCCACCTGCCGGCAGCGATCGAAACCGAGGTGGTCTGCTATCCCGACGATCGACCAATCTCTTTTCAGGAGCATGTCGCTATCGCCAGGGCGAAGTTTCCCAAAAAGAGACCATTCGTTCTTCTGGCAGAATCTTTTTCCGGGCCGATCGGTCTGCAGATTCTCGCTGAACCGCCGGACAATCTGGTCGGCGTGATTTTTGTTGCGACATTTGCAAGCTATCCGAGTCTTTTTTTGCTCGATGTCGGCCGTTTTCTGCCACAAAAACCGTTATTGAAACTTTTTTCAACAACCTTGCTCAGCCGCCTTTTCTGCCTCGGTGGCGCGTCCAAAGGGGCGGTTAAGCTTTTTCAGTCAATCATGAGGTCTGTCGATCTCAAGGTTCTGTCAAATCGTCTGCGTATCCTTGCCGAGCTGCCGCCTCCCCCTGAAATGAACTTTTCCGGGCCATCTCTTTATATTCAGGCGACCGGCGACCGGCTGGTTTCATCCCGTGCGGTTGATCCGTTGCAAAGACTGCTCCCCCGGCTTCGGGTCGAGAAGCTGCGTGGCCCGCATATCATTCTTCTGGCAAAACCTGAAGCAGGGGCCCGCTTGATCAGTGCCTTTGTCGCCCGCCTGAATTCTTCTTTTGAATGACACAGCTACCCCCTTGTCAGTCGCTGCTCCCGCTGAGATAAACGAGGAGCTCTGTCATGAGACGATTGATCGTGTCGTACTGCTGCGGTTTCGCAC
>JACUTX010000061.1 GCA_014859615.1 Desulfuromonadales bacterium
TTTGGCAGGGTGACGTGATACGACTTTAGTGATAACCTGTCATGGTTATTGAAAACTATTGCGTTGAGAAGAATTAAAGCTCAAAAAAGGGACACACAGAAACCGGCAGAGAAAAGGGGCATCGGTGGCATTGATTGCGCGGACAACTATACAGATCGGTGTGGTGTCCGATACTCATTTTGAACATCTGGAGGTGGGGGTGGAATTTTTCACACATCTCTTTTCTACGGTTTTCTCTGAAATTGATTTGCTTTTGCATGCCGGAGATATTGTCCATCCTGACCTTTTGGACTATTTAACACAGAAACCGGTTTTGGCGGTGCGGGGCAATTGTGATATATTAGCCCTTCCGGCTCAGAGGATTGTTGATGTTGGCGGTTTTCGGATCGGCATGATGCATGGCTGGGGTGGGGTGGTTGATCTGGAGGAGCGCATTTGCCAATCATTTACCGGTGAGGCGATCGACGGTTTGATCTACGGTCACAGTCATCTTCCACTGTTGCGCCGCGAGAATGGTCTTTTGATCATGAATCCCGGCAGCCCTACGCAGAGGCGCCGGGCTCCCTTCCACTCGGTTGGCCTGCTGACCGCCGGAAAAAAATTGACCGGTGAAATTATTAATCTCGACGTCAAAATGACGTTGACCTGACTGAACAGAGGTGACATGCAACCGATCTGGGCACCATGGCGGATGGAATATCTGCTGACAGATAAAGATAAAAGAGATGCACAGGGGTGTGTCTTCTGCGTTGGCGAAGATACGTCAGGTGATGCGAAAAGACAGATTCTGTATCGGGGCGAGCATGGCTTTATTGTTATGAATCGCTACCCCTACAGTAATGGTCACCTGCTGATTCTCCCTTTTCGTCACCTTTGCGATCTGAGCGATTTATCCGTCGCAGAGGGGATAGAGCTGTTTCAACTCCTGACGCTGGCCAAAGAGGTCATACAGGAAAAACTCTCCTGTCAGGGGTTTAATATCGGGATGAACCTCGGGTCGGCCGCCGGGGCCGGAATTCCCGGGCATCTGCACTGGCATATTGTGCCGCGTTGGCAGGGTGACACCAACTTCATGCCGGTTGTCGGCGAGTTAAAGGTCATCCCGCAGCATTTACATCGTACCTATGATATTCTCGCTGCAGGATTTATCGGGAGGAGTTTATGAAACTTGTGCAACGTACTCTGGCGCTGGTAGCTCTGGTTCTGCTCTTTATCTTTTGTGTTTCCAATGGTCAATTGATCTCTGTTCGTTTTCTGGCCTGGGAGAGTCTTGACCTGCCGGTCTTTTTGCTGTTGATCTTCGCCTTTATGACCGGGGTGGTTCTGGCTCTGATCGGTCAGTCGCTACGCAGCGTCTCCCGTTCGGATGAGAAACAGCTGCGCAAGGCTCTGAAACGCGAGCAGAAAATAAACGAAAAGGTGCAAGTGGCCGGTCACGATAACTCCCCCGGCGTCGAACCTGAATCGAGCGTCTCAGCTGTTGCTGGCAAAGAAGGAGAAAAATAGGTATGTACGATCTTTTATCCAGGGGTGGGGGGCTTATGTATCCCATCTTCTTCTGTTCTGTTCTGGCTCTCGCTATCTTTTTGCAGCGCTATTATACCTTTTACCGGTTTCAAAACGGCAACCGGGCCCTCAATGACAAACTTCAGCCGCTTATCCGGGAGAATCTTTATAAAGCAGCTCTCGATTATTGTCTGCAGACCGACGCTCCTCTCTCCAGAGTTTATGCGACCGCCTTGCGTCAGGCCGGAAAGCCGCGCGCCGAGATTAAATCGGTGGTTGAGGAGGTCGGGGTGCGTGAGGTTGCCCCTCTGGAGCGCTATCTCGGTCTGCTCGGGACGATCGCTACAATTTCGCCGCTGCTCGGGCTGCTCGGAACCGTAATCGGGATGATCAAGGCGTTTAACGTGCTGGCGGTCGAGGGGGTTGGGACTCCGGCCTCACTTGGCGGCGGCATCTCCGAGGCGTTGATAACGACGGCCGCCGGTCTGACCGTCGCTATTCCGACTCTGTTGATGCATAAATATCTGACCGGTCGGGTCGATCGGATCACACTCGATATGGAAGATAAAGCGTTGCAGGTTGTCGATCTGTTGGGAGATTAAAGATGGCTTTTCGTCGCAAACAACGTGAAGATCTGCGGGTTGACCTGACGCCGATGATCGACGTCGTCTTCCTTTTACTTATCTTTTTTATGATCTCAACTACTTTTGTTGAGACCTCCGGATTGTCGATCAAACTTCCGGAAGCGAGCACAACCCTTGCGGATCAGGAGCCGAAAGAGATTAAAGTTTATCTCTCCAAAGAGGGGGTGATTACTGTCGATAAGCAGGAGATGAGTGTCGAGGCGTTAAAGGCTCATCTTAAATCTTTCGGAAAAAAAGGGGGGGAGATGACTTTTCTTCTCTACGCCGATAAGGAAGCGCTACACGGCCGGGTGGTGGAACTGATGGATAGTGCCAAACAGGCTGAGTTTGGGAAATTGGCGATTGCAACCGAACAGCCCCGCTGATTGAGGTCTGTTGTCAGGAGATTTTATGTCAAAAACAGTGGCGATTCTGACCGGTGGCGGCGATTGCCCGGGGTTAAACGCCGTTATTCGCGCGGTGGTCAGGGCGGCGATCTTGCGGCGCGGCTGGCGCATAGTCGGCATCGAATACGGTTTCAACGGGCTGGTTGAGGGGCCGCGTTGGCGGGAGCTTGACCTGAAGGGCGTGCGTGGCATTCTGCAAAGGGGAGGGACGATTCTTGGGAGCAGCAATCGTGGTGATCCTTTTGCTTATCCGGTTAAACGCAATGGACAGACTGTTCTTGAGGATGTATCAGAGCTGGTGTTGGGGAATTTTCGTAAAATCGGGGCTGACGTCCTGATTGTTGTCGGAGGGGATGGGAGTCTGAAAATAGCACGTCGTTTCGGAGAACTCGGCATTCCGGTGATCGGTGTGCCGAAGACAATCGATAATGATCTGCGTGGTACAGATTTGACGTTTGGTTTTACAACCGCGGTGCGCACCGTTACCGAATCGCTTGACCGTCTTCATTCGACTGCCGAGAGTCATGATCGGGTGATGGTTGTCGAGGTTATGGGACGCGATGCGGGCTGGATTGCTCTTGCCTCCGGTATTGCCGGTTCGGCTGATGTGATTCTGATCCCTGAAATTCCTTATCGGGTAGATAAAATCTGTGCCGCGATTCGGGCCCGGAGCGAGAGTGGTAGCCGATTTTCGATTGTTGTCGTGGCCGAAGGGGCGACGCCCGCTGGCGGGGATAAAATTGTACAGAAGTCGGCCAAAGAGAATTTCGGGGTTGAACGTCTCGGTGGCGTTGCCCACCACCTCGCCCGGCAGATTGAAACCTGTCTCGATATGGAGTCGCGCGTCGTTGTCCTCGGACATGTACAGCGGGGCGGGACACCGGCGGCATACGATCGCATTTTGAGTTCTCGCTTTGGGGTGAAAGCGGTGGAGATGATCGCGGCTGGCGAATTTGGGAAGATGGTCGCTATTCATGGTGATCAGGTGGTCTCCGTCGATATTGCCGCTGCCGTCGGAGGATTGAAACTGGTCGACCCTGAAGGGGAGCTGGTTGCCACGGCTGAAGCGCTTGGAATAATGGTCGGTCGATAGAATTTTTGTTGACGGTTTGACTTTGTCTCTCTACCATCAAATGTTTAGATGACGCCGCAAAAAGTTTGCAGGCTGAGGCGTCATCTTCCCTTTTTGTAAATGCATCACTTTTTAGCAGGTGCGATGGGGTCATTATGGTTAAAAAAAAGCTGTCACTTGATGTTCTGAATCGGGAGTGGATGTTTGCCGCTATCGGTTTTGCGATGGGATTTACAGCTCCGGTCGGTTGGAGTCTGTTGCGGCTTGTTCTTTTTTACGATTCGAATCAAACGGTTTCTGGACAGATTTATGGAGCGATTACCCGGGATGCCGAGACGCTCAGTCTGTTTTTCTATATGGGGTTCGGAACTGCGGTGGTTATGGCGTCCGCCGGTTTTATGGTTGGTCGCGGACTTCTGCAAATCAAGGAGAGAGCCGAGAATCTCGATCGACTCAATTTTGAAAGTGTGGTGCAGAAAGAGAAGTTCGAGCACCAGTACCAATTTTTAAATAAAAATCTGAAAAATTTTCATTCCATCAATACTCATATCCAAAAATCTCTCGATATTAAGGAAGTTTTGCATCTCGCCTCTGATGGGCTGCATGAGATTCTCGGTTACGATCGGGTCAATGTTCTGATGGTCAACCAGGAGCGTACCGGTCTTGAATTCGTGGCCAGTCGTGGCGCAAACGATGTGAAGTTACCGGAGGCTGTTCTCCCTCTGAACAAGAAAAGCGGCGCGCTGTTCAAGTCTGTCGCTGAAAACAGGCTGGTACTGATCGAAGATATCACACGTATGCCTGAAGAGTTTCGCTTGTTGCCCCCGTTTGATCAGATTGAGAATCTGCGGTCGAAAAATTTTCTGATCTGCCCGATTACCGTGCGCGGTGTTGTGGTTGGCCTTCTGTCGGTCGATAACAAGCTGCGCCGGTTGCCGATCAATGAGAATGATGTCGATACGGTTAAACTTTTTGCTGTACAGGTGGCAGCGACGATCACCAAAATCGATCTGATGCAGGGGGTCGGGGCACTGACAGATGAGCTTGATCAGACCTTCAATGAGCTTCTCGGCTTCCGGTCAGATCATAACGCCGCAGAAGAGAATCTGCGCAAGGCGACGGAATCGACGGCGGGTTCGATCCATGAAATTGCCAAAGGGGTCCATGTTGTCCAGAGTGCTGTCGATAGCGCACGCTCCTCCTCCAATGAGATTTCAGTGACGATCAACCAGATTTCGAGTAATTTGAACAACCTCACAAATTTCATGAATGCGACCATCGCCTCGATGACCGAGATTGCGAGTACCATCAAATCAGTAGAAGAGAACAGCCAGCAATCTCACGACATGTCGGAGAAGGTGCGTCATCAGGCCGGAAACGGCGTTGATGCCGTTATCGACAATCTGACCGGATTACAGGGGATTTCGGCATCGGTCGATCAGACGGCAGCGGTCATCGACCGTCTTTCCAATAAAGGGGATGAGATAGGGCAGATCACCAAGGTTATCACGGATATTACCCAGAAGACGAACCTGCTTGCCCTCAATGCAGCGATTATCGCCGCCCAGGCCGGTGAGCATGGCCTGGCGTTCGGGGTTGTGGCTGAAGAGATCAGATCTTTAGCCCGCGAAGCTGCCGATTCAACCGGCGCAATAGGCCAGATCATTTCAGAGATTCAAATCTACACGCGTGAATCGGTTTCCCACGTCAATCAGACGAAATCACTTGTCAGCTCCGGCATCTCTCTTGGTGAGTCGGTGGAAGAGGCGTTGAAGCAGATCAACGAAAGTGCCGAGCGCGCGATGTCTATGACCTCTGAGATCCATAAATCGACCCGTGAAGTCTCTCGGGCGGTCTCTTCGGTTTCCGAGTCGGTTGAGAGTCTTGGCGATCTGTCAGAGCAGGTGGCCAGCGCTTCTCTCGAACAGACCAAGGGGGTTCGCAATATTGTCAGCTCTATTGAAAGTATTGTCGATATGACCCATGACATGGGAGAGGCAACCGACAACCAGCAACAGAAAGTGCGGGAGATCAGTGAAGCCTTTCAGAGTGTCAGTGAAATGGCAAACCGGATTTTCGATGAGATTGACGACCGTCAGGTGCGCAGCCGCGAAGTAATAGAACGGCTTGAACTTCTTAAAAAAGAGAGCCGGGAAGGGTAGCCTCTCTCTTTTGACCAAGGGACGCATTACAGGACGGGCAGATTAATCTGCCCGTTTTTATTTTTGTGCGCAGAGATTTTCGCAAAAGTGCTTTATATGTCATCTCCGAACGCTTCTCTCGGGAATCCAGGATTTTTACAAGATCAGATATTTCTGAAGCGTTACAATGTTATTTTTAGATCCGTAACTTTTCTCTTTCTCCTTTATCACGAGGGATGTAGCATATTTTCCATGCAAGATATTATTGAACAGTATCGCTTTCTGCTCGAAACGGTTGACGCCTGGTTTAATCAGTCGCAACAGCGATTTTCGCAAGAGATTCATTGTCGTTCTGGCTGCAGCGGTTGTTGTCGTGGTTTTTTTGACATCACTCTGCTCGATGCGGCGCTTGTCTCTTACGGCTATCAGCAACTAGCTGCGCCGCAGCGTAAAATTATACACGCCAGGGCGTTGTCCCGTCTGTCAGAGTTGCAGCGGCGCTGGCCCGGTTTTGCATCCCCTTTTTTACTGAATGGTCTCCCCGATGCAGAGTGGACAGTGATGCCGGAGGAGGATGAAACGCCATGTCCATTTCTGGGTGCGGCGGGGCTTTGTGCGATCTATTTGTTTCGTCCGATGACCTGTCGACTGCATGGCCTGCCGAATATCGATTTTTCCGGGGAGAGTTTTTCCGATCAATGCTGTTCTCTAAATTTCATCGAGGTTGATCCGCTATCTCTGACAGAAATAAGATCGGATTTCAGAGCAACATTTACCCGAGAACTCGACCTGTTTCATGCGTTTACGACGCAATTGATCGGTCGGCCGATGAATGAACTCGATCTTTTGTTGCCACTCGTTCCACTCCTCGATTTTGACCGGACGGATTGGCAAAACCTGGTTTTTTACTCTCTTTTGCAACCGTTGGAGCCGTCTGAATGAAACGGTATGATCTGATTGTCGTCGGCGGTGGTCCGGCCGGAATGTTTGCCGCAGGCTTTGCTGCCAAAAACGGCGCGCGGGTTCTACTGCTTGAAAAAAATCGACGCTGTGGAGCCAAACTTCTCATCACCGGCAAGGGGCGTTGTAATTTGACCAACAGCGAGCCGGATGTGCGTAAGTTCGCTGAAAAGTTTGGTCACAATGGCCGTGCGCTCCTCACGGCTCTCTACGCATTCACGGGTGGGGATCTGATCCGCTTTTTTGAGAAACAAGGTCTGAAACTCAAAATTGAGCGGGGCGGTCGGGTTTTCCCGAAGCAGGGGGGGGCTGAAGACGTACAGAAGGTGCTGGATCGATTTATCACTGAAACCGGGGTTGAGCTGCAATGTTCATCCTCGGTCCTCGATTTTTGTCTGGAAGGGGACCACATCCTCTCTGTTCGAACGGCCAAGGGTGAATTATTTGCCGAGCGATTTATCGTTGCGACCGGCGGGCTCTCATACCCGGAAACCGGATCGACCGGTGACGGTTACCGCTGGGCCACAGAGACCGGTCATACGCTGGTGCACCCTGAACCGGCGCTGGTGTCGATCCGTCTGCGTGAAAAGTGGACATCAGAGGTGATGATGATCAACCTGAAGAATGTTAACCTTTCGGTCTGGCAGAACGGCAAAAAAATAACGGAGCGGTTCGGCGAGACCTTCTTTACGCGTGACGGTATCGGTGGGCCGATCGTGCTTGATATGAGCGCAGCGATTCGTGATGCTTTAAAAAAAGGGGGGGTCTCTTTGCGGCTCGATATGAAACCGGCCGTTGAATCGGCGACTTTCGCCAAACGTTTGGAACGGGAGCTCAAGGAACAGAATAATAAAGATTTTCGTAACGTCCTCGGCAACTTTTTACCCAAAGATATGATCGCGACTTTCATCGGTCTGTCCGGCATCAATCCGAATAAAAAATGTCACTCCGTGACGCGTGAAGAACGGGGGCGACTGCTGGGGCTGTTTAAATCCCTGGAACTGAATGTGGCCGGATGTGAGGGGTTTGATAAGGCGATCATTACATCAGGCGGTGTTGCCCTGCAGGATGTCGATATGCGAACCATGCGGTCGAAACGGATCAGCAACCTTTTTTTTGCTGGAGAAATACTCGATCTCGACGCGCCGACCGGCGGTTTTAACCTTCAACTCTGCTGGTCGACCGGTTATCTGGCCGGAATCAACGCTGTCAAAAAGGATGATTGTACCCTTTGAATTCTGCTGTCAATTTTTTTGCGTGAGAGGAGAAGGTGAAAATTAGTCGTTCTCATGACCGGACACCTGTGTTACAAAAGCATCAATGTTGGACTTTTAACCGAGCGAAAAGGATGAGCTGATGGCAAAAGCAAGTAAGGGGGACAGAGTAAAATTTAATTTTACCGGTCGACTCGAAGATGGAACTATTTTTGACAGTACGATTGATCATGCCGAGTGTCAGCTCGAAGATGGAGCGACGGACGACTGCGAATGCGAAATTGGCCCGATGGAGCTGGTTCTCGGTGATGGGGATTTTTTCCCTCATGTCGAAATGGCTCTGGTCGATCTTGAGGTCGGAGCAAAGACGACGGTTGTTATCAAGGCGGAAGATGCCTTTGGTGAATATGATGAAGAGAAGGTTTTTGTGGTCGAAAGAGATCAGTTCCCCGAAGATATCAATCCTGAACCGGGGCAGAATTTGGAGCTGATCGATGAGGCAGAGGAGTCGATGGTGGTTCTGGTGCTCGATGTTGACGATTCGGGTGTGACCCTGGATGCCAATCATCCCCTGGCCGGAGAAGATCTTACCTTTGAGCTTGAATTGCTGGAGATCGTGCAGGAATAGACCCGGCAAGAGATCACTGTTTTTGAGATACAAAAAGGCCGGAGATCATCTGGCCTTTTTGTATTACAGGTCATTCGGTTTTAAAATCGTATTGTCCGACCCCTTGAATGAGCAGGTAACTTGCCGGTTTTGTGCCGTTTGCATTGAGAACCTGATGAATTCGGCCCGGTTGAATTGTGCAGCGTATCCCGGGTTTGAGTTCAATCGTCTCATCCGGCCCCTTCAGGTTGACCAGAATTATCCCTTCGAGGCCGACCATGTAATCGGTGATTTCAGTATGATGGTGCAGGGCTGTTGCCTCGCCGGGGTGCAGGTGCATGACGCGAACTCTGACATCCGCGGTCTGGATGAGTATCTGATGTTGCATCGTCATCCTCGTTCTCCTTTTACGGCGCACGGTTAACACTTCAGGCCGTTGTAGGTTTCAGCGTTTGTCCTGCATGATTGAATTGAGCAGTTTGCGGGCCGAGCCGTGTACGGGATTGATTTCGAGTACCTTTTCACACATGTTTTGCGCATTTGTCAATTCATTCATGTCAAAGTAGGTCTGGGCCAGACCGAAACAGGCGTCCGGGCGATTCGGGTCGATTCTGAGAGCTTCGGCGTAATCACTCACGGCCTGATCAAATCGTTTCATGATCCGGCAGCAGAGACCGCGATTGGCGTAGCTGCGATCGCTGGTCGGATTGAAATTGATTGCCTGGGTAAAATCCTTAACCGCTTGTCTGTAGTTTCCGAGTGAAAAGTAAGCCATGCCGCGATGGTTGTAGACCAGCGAGCGGATCTTGCTCTCCAGTTTCATTCCGAGAATAATTGTATAGAGTTCGATTGCCGTCTCCAGATCATGATTGCTGTGTGCTTCCAATGCACGTAACATCGTCTTTTCGAGACGGCTTTTCAAGGTTGATGCAATCGGTTTGGGCTTGATCGGTGGATCATCGGTTATTTTGATGTTGCTTTGTTGATTCAGTGTATTGCCGAGTGATTCGCGCCGGTTGCGTCCTTGTTGCCGGATCTCTTTCTGGTAGTCACGGATCTCCTGAAAGATCAGGTCGGAAAGGGTGAGTGAGGCGTTCAGGGCAGCGAGTTTGCGCCGGATCGATTCTTTCGGCAAAGAGATATCAGATTTGTAGACCAGTTCATGTTCGACCTCGGCCCAGGCATCCTGAAGGATGGTTCGCAGCTGAATTTCACAAACAGTACGCACGCCCGGCAACGGTGTTTTGAATATTTTGAGATTTGGACGAATGGAGAGATGCACGGAGTCGTAGCCAAATTCACGAAATGAATGTTGTTCTGATTTTCGCTCGGTCTCTACCACTTCGAAACTGGTGGTAATGATCCTTTCGAGGGTCTCAATATCTTCGAGAAAGGGGCAGATAATACGAAGAGCGAGAAAATCGCCGACCGGTCTGGAGATATGCGGGGATGAATCGAGCCACGCTTTACGCAGCTTGTCATAATAAGTCTCAAATCGTTTGACCCGTGACTTGATGGTGACCGAGAAATCGTGTCGTTCAAGCAGATGAAGAATCTCCTGATGCAACGATTGCAACGCAGCTTCAAAAAACGGCAACTGGTCCTTGTAGAGGGTCCGCGTTTTTGAGAGATCCGGCAGATACGATGGCTTTAATCCTTTTTTTTTCATCTCTTGCAGCTTATGTCCATAATTTCGGTCTGTCAAATATCCCGGTGATTTTACTTCGTTATGCGAGTCGGGTCTTTTCAGATGTGCAGGCTGCCATTCCGGGACAATCTTCTTTGAGGCATGGTTCGATATGAATGGTGATGTCAGCACCGTTGATGCTTTTCTGGATCTTCTTTTCAAGCAAATCTGCAATGTTGTGCGCTTCTTCAACGGAAAGATGGCGACAGACGACCATCTCCAGATCCATGAATTTCTGGGATCCGGCCCGTCTGGTCCGCAGGTTGCGATAGTCGATCAGATGTTCGCGATGTGCCTCGATTAAAGAGGTGACACTGTCGCGTACCCCGACCGGCAGCTCTGCGTCGAGGACATCCCGCATTCCGTGACGTACCAGGCGAAACGCTTCGGTCAGAATATAGATGCCGACGGCGACAGAGAGCAACGGATCGATCCAGGGGAGAGCTGTAAAATGGACGACAATCAAACCGGTCGCCAGCGCCAGGTTGGTATAGACATCCATGGAAAAATGCAGGGAGTCGGCTTCCAGCGCTGAAGAGTCCGTCTCTTTGGCTATCCGTTTGAGATAGCGGCTGATCCCGATGGAGACAAAGAGGCTGATCAGTAAAACTCCGATCCCTCCTTCAATTCTCTTCAGTTCAATCCCCTGAATCAGGCGACGGGCCGATTCGAAAATAATCCAGCTGCCGGAAATTGTGATGACAAAGGCCTGAATCAAGGTGGCGACGGTTTCATACTTGCCATGACCGAACGGGTGTCCCTGGTCAGCCGGTTCTTCGGCTTTGCGGATGGCGACGAAATTGACGCTCGACATCAGGATATCGAGCAGGGAGTCGACGGCCGAGGCTAAAACAGCCATCGAGCCGGTGATCAGGCCGGTCGCCAGCTTCATTATTGCTAGGGAGCTGGCAACGATGACCGAGATTCGGGCGGCGCGGATTTTTTTTCTGGAGTTTGTTTGCACGGTATCCCCTGAAATAAAGATCACCCTCTTAAGGGGATTTCACTGTCCCATTCGGCGTAATTGTCGGTGATCTCCCAGAACCGTTCGATCCTCGCCCGGTAGTGGTCCCCCCCCCGGCAAAATTCGTGAATCTGTTTCTGTGCCAATTTGTTGTACTGACCGATTTTGACACACCAGCTGTAGAACGCATCAATGCCGAACAGCAGGTCAGTCAATTCTTCCATGTTCGGCTCCATATTTTTGATAATATACCAATTTCCGGCAAACTGCTGCACCCTTTTCGGGTCGATTTCAAAGATATTATCCTGACGGTCAGCGATAATGAATTCGCGCAAAAAATAGTCGGCCCCGCGAGCCAGACTCCCCGCTTCGAGCGGATCGCAATCTTGTTCCTCCAGCAGATTGCGGTGAAACTTTTTTAAAATCTCCTGACAGAGGGTGTCGACACGGATCTCATCACTTAAATCGGTGACGTCAAAATCGCGAATATTCAAAGTTGTCATTGTTGCTCCTGTTGTTCTTCTCATTTGTGGC
>JACUTX010000062.1 GCA_014859615.1 Desulfuromonadales bacterium
CATCGCGAATAATTGTAATGACTTCTGATGAGGAGCTCTGATTTCCAGAGGGATCCGTTGCAATAGCGTAGAAGACATTTTCGCCCGGATTCAGATCAATCGCATTTGTTTTGAAAAATCCCGGAAGAGGCTGATAGACAATTTGTTCCTGACTATCCAAAAGGATCAAGCGGCTATCCGGCAACCATCCGAAATCCCAGACATCAGATGTAATCTCGAATATTTTTCGATTTTCCGAAGAGGCAACAACAACCAGATCATCGTAACCGGCTTGATATGCGATGAAAGCACCATCTGGTGACCACTTGAACGGCAAATATCTCGAGTAATTATATTCACCGGACGACACGACAGACTGTTCATTGTTTTCAAAGGAGTAAACGATCAGATCGCTTGTCGAAGCCGGGAGCACTTGTTCGTAGGCAATCTTGTTACCGTCCGGTGACCATTCTGCCTTAATTTCGACATGCTCTCTGAATAGAACCGTCGCGTCACTGGCGATATCAAGCACAGACAATCCGGTTGCGTCCAGATAAGCAACGAGTGAACCATCTGGAGATAGAGACACACTGAACACCTCTATACCGCTGGTTAACTGTTTCAGACTCGCATCTGAAAAATCATATAGCCAGACATCACTTGTGTAGCCAATCTGATTACCAACAAAGACCAGTTTGGTTTCGTCCAGGCTCCAGGATTGTTCATAGGCAGAAAGGTCATGAAAATCAATCAACTCGACTATTTCAGACGTTTGCGGAGTCAGGACCTTCATGGACCCATAGTAATCTGTATAAACAACTTTACTGAGATTCGGACTCCATACCAGACCGGCATAATCAAATCCATAACTGGAAACGTTGCCGGTGACCATATCGGCAATGCAAGCACCAGTGGTGTAATAACACTCTGTCCCAAATTTTGTACCATCGCTGGATACAACCAGGGGCGAACCGTAGTCGGCATAAGTCATTACGGTTTCGGTCCCTGACGGGAGCAAAGCGACAGAGGCGACAGGAAAGCCAGCCGATAAAATCTCAACAGTCGACGCCCCGTCAACAATACCTGAAATTTCAACCATATTCTTAGCGAGTCGGACAGTACCACCACTGCCAACCGGGGCAATAAGAACCGGGGATCCGGGGGCATGGGTATCAAGTGGGATACCGACGACTTCCGGTGAGGGATCGCTTTCGTTTCCGATCGGATCGACAAGGGAGACAGAATAATAATAGGAATCTCCATTTACAAGTCCTTCATCTATTAAGCTGTAATCCCATAGAGGTTCGCTGTTAACCTTGATCGGGACAGATGCATCAGACTGTCTACGATAAAGGTTGAATGAATAACCATCGGCATTCGTTTGCCAATTAATCAGAAGTGCTCCGCCTTCCGGTAAAGTTGTAATATTCGTAATCTGCGCTACAGAGAGTGCAACATTGACAAGAGCCGTCACTTCATTGGAGGGGAGACTCTCATTCCCGACCAGATCAATCGCTGTAATACGATACAGATGATTGCCGTTTAGCACTCCGAACTCTTTGAAAAACGAAACATCAACCAAAGTAGGATTAATCTTTTGCCAAGTCCCGTCAATATGACGATAAATATTATACCCGCCCAGATCCGATTCGCTGTTTGGTGTCGCACTCCAGTCAAGCGTAACATCTGCGCCGGATACAATCACCGTGGGGGCAACAGGTTGCGCCGGGGGATCGACATCCCCAACTTCAACTTGAACCGGAGCAGACAAGGCGCTTTCATTGTTAAATCTGTCGATACTCGAAACCCGGTAAGTATGTGTTCCATCAGATAGTGCAGCATCGAGATAATTGTTATCCGTCAACACCGGGGCTTTAAACACCCTGATTTCATGGATCGCGTATCCCCAATTATTGGTGCGGATCAGCTCGATACGGATCTGATCAGTAAATACAGGAGGGAAATTCACATTTGTATTGAGTTCAAGATTATCGAAAACGTGTACAACCTCGACCCATTCACCACCTATATTACTCAGAATGGAAAACTCCGCAGCGTAGTCATCGCCCCATTCATCCCAATCGATTTCGACTGAGTTGACAAGTGATGGAGCACCCAACTTCAAATCAAACGTATATGGCTCCATATTGCTATCATGAGAATTCGTTCTCCATATCGAATAGGAGTAACCGTCAATCGCGTTTTGAGGTAGTGCATAAGAGTACGTTCGAGTATCAGGTGATGACGCTGATTCAATAGCTGTCTCAATCGGTTGACCGAGAACGCTCCTGTCACGATAAAGTCTGTACCCAACAATATAATCCTCTACCGACTGGCCCCAATTCAACTGGATATTAAACCCATCTCCGGAAACGGCAGCAGTCAGTCCATCCGGCGGAAGAAGTTCAGCGTTGATTATCGCGATGGTTTCCGAAAAACGACTGCTATTACCACTCGCATCAACGACTCTGGCCTGAAACAGATTTAAACCCGTTTCGAGAGCGATAAAATCGAAACTGAAGCCTTGATCGGCAGCAGAGACCGTAGTCGTCAATAAAGTTAAGTCACCTGCACTGTTGCTATACAGCTCCACCAGATTGCCAGACGAGGCATCAGAGCCTGACACAGTTGTCAGCGGCACCAGCTGGTAGGGTTCCGGTTGAATCAAGGACGGAGCATAGATAATGTTGACTCCCGATGCGCTCCTCAGGCTCTGATTACCGGACAGATCAACCGCTGCGATCTCGTATGTGTAATAACCATCAAGCAAACCCGGATCGACGTAGATCAGTTCCGGAATCGGCATCGAAGTTAATTGGGTTACAGTCGCGCCATCTAACCTGAACACCAGGTATCCAGCCAAATCAGTATCGATGTTCGCGCCCCAATCAATCGTCACCGTGTCTCCAGACACCCTGGAACCCGGATTGAGAGGTGCCATAGGTGAAGTAACATCCGCATATTCAATCTGAACCGAATCTGGATTTAGACTCTGCTTGCCGCCCAGATCAACAGCAATCGCCTGCAGATCGACAAATCCATACGTCAATCCGAGCGCCTCAGGATCAAACAGCGCAGAAAATGGCGATTGATTGACCACGGCAAGCTCGATCCATTCTCCCTCCCCCGTCATTCGATAGCTGAAGACCACCTCGGCGATATCCAGATCCGCAGAAGATCCCCTGATAATAATTGGTGCGTCGAATGCATGTCCTGGCAACGGATCATCAATCACAACATTCGGCGCGTGCGTATCAAGAGTGAGTTCAACCGTGTTCGAAGGCAAGCTGAAGTTCTCACCGCCATCAAGAGCAACGACAAAGTAACGAACAACTCCGTCCGGGACGTTCAGATCCTGATAATCCGTACCATTCACAACATAGGGCAGCAATGAGCCGGAGATATTCCCGTCCACAACGGCCAGCTTGCCATTTCGGTAGAGCAGATACCCGGCAACATCGGCATCTGGACTCGCCTCCCAGGTCAGGGAAATATTACTCCCCGTTTCAATTGCCGCTAAGTTCAATGGTGGCGCAGGTGGAGTGCGATCGATAGTGACGGAAACCTGATCGGAGCTGGTATTCAGTAGATGGTCATCAGCCTCAAGCAGAATATGAACGACACCGTCAACGCCACTGACATCCACACTCGTTAATATCCCCGAGGAGACCGGAACAGGGGAAGTCCGGACCAAAATCCAGTTTATCGGTGTTTCGCCGATAGAGGTATAAACCCGATACTCTCTGAAATCTTCCGAACTGAATGCAGTACCGCGGATATTTATCTGGCCATTGACAATCGCACCCTCCTGTGGATAAAGGATTCGGGCAAATGGTGCGGTGCGATCGATACGAACGATCTCCGTATTGGATGGGGAACTTTCATTGCCTGCGCTGTCCAGAGCACGAACATCGAAGGAATATGTCCCCTCGGAAAGACCCGGAATTATCCGTTCAGTCGAAGTTACAAGAGCTGTATTCAAACGTATGTTTTGTCGATAAATATTGTAGCCGATAGCGGATTCACCACCGGCAGGAACCCAGTTCAAGACGACATTACCGTCGTTATCTACAACTGCGGTCAGAACCGGAGCAGTTGGCGGGATCGTATCGACCACAAATTCATTCAGAAGCTCGGTTCGTAAGCCCACCAAATCTTCCGCTTCAAACTTTAGACAGTAGGTATTGTCTGCCGGTAACACAGGCCAGTTATACAGGACGGCACTCTCCCCCGGTTGAAGATTCTGTCCAAGTGGTGTCCAGGTGGTGGCATTTGCACAACTGCCTGTTGCCAGTAACAGACCGGATGATTGAGGATGTAATTCCACATATTTGCCTATAATACTGAAGGGTTGAGACACGTACCCTGCGTTCGGCAAGGGATCAATCCCCAATTCAGGGGCCAGGCGATCGATCTCAATAGAGACAACCGCTTCATTGACATTTTGAGCCATGTCCGTAGCAACCACAGAAACCGTATACGGGCCATCTGTAATCCCGACGCTGAAATCGAGGCTGGCCAATATTTCATCTGCCGCTGCTCCGAATGCTGAAACAACATCCATCCATATAGCCGGGTTACTCCCTGCACCATAACGAACAACATAGTCCTGGGGATTCGTCTCCTGAATTAAACCACGTATCTCAATACCGCTTAGATCAGATTCACCATATAGAGCGCGGTCTGAAGGGATCGTTAAAGAAATAACAGGTGGCGTCCGGTCAACCACAATCTCTTTTGTTATTGCAGTTTTTTGACCGAGTGAATCCTCTGCTTCAAATTTCAGACAATAGGTATTATCTGGTGGCAGCACCGACATTTCGTAAATAACAGCATTTGTCGCAGGCGAAACAGCATTGGTGAGAGGAGTCCAATTTGTTGCAGATGCACAACTGCCAGAAGCCAGTAACAGCGCGGATGATTGGGGATGAGATTCAACATAATCACCGACGATACTAAAGGGTTGGGACACATAGTCAGCATTTGGCATCGGAGCGAAACTCAATTGAGGTGCCGTGTGATCGACCTCTACGTTAACAACTGCCTCGCTATCGTGCCCAGCCAGATCTGTTGCCACGACTGATATCTGATAGGAACCGTCTTCAATCCCTTGCGTGAAGTCCAAACTGGCCAATAGCTCATCTATTGGTGCACCAGCTACAGAAACGACATCGACCCAGACCTCCGGGTTGATCCCTGCACCGTAACGAACCTTGTAATCTTTTATATTGAGGTCATCGACCAGGCCGCGGACTTCGGATAGATTCGCATCAGTACCACCGTACAAAGAACCGGCAAGCGGCGAAAGTATGGAGACAACCGGCGCAGTTCGATCGATAACAAATGCGCTGCTGACAGCAGTAGTATTGCCAGCCAGATCAACAGCATGAAGATTCAATAAATAATTGCCTTCACTAATTGCTGCGAGCGCAGCCAGCTGAGACTGATTTGTTAATAAACCGCCCTGTTCCAGAGGAAGAGCCCCTCCGCCTGATTCAAGAGCCAAGGTATAGTTGTCGAGATTCAGATCATCAATTGAGCCATCAATAGAAAGCGACTTGATATCGAGATATGAATTCTGAACCGGGTTTAAAAGTTTGATAACAGGCTGCAGTGTATCGACAACCACTGATAGCTCTTCGGTCCAGACCCTTTGTGTCCCGTCATTGGCAGATACTGAGAAGTTCACGCTGTACTTGCCGTCAGCAACCGGCTGACCAAGATCATTATTCCCATTCCACGCAAACTCGAATTGACCGATCTCACTATGGTTATACATGACCGTGTAAACCGTCTGCTTGCTCTGATCCTGAATCGTAAGGGTCACATTAACCGGCTCGACAAGGTCATAACGGATAACTGACTGATCCTGAATTCCATCTGCATTAGGAGAAATATACTCCGGAGCTAAAGTGATTGAAGAGAGTAACGGTATTCTCGACGGTATCGTAGCCGTTGCAATCGTTTCGCTACTGTTTCCAGCTTTATCTTTCGCGGAGAGCCTGAACGACCACTCCCCTTCCAGGTCATAATTATTCCATTTCCCGAGCGATTCATTCAGCCTGTTTCTCTCTCCGGTACTGATCGACGACCAGACTGACGGAGAAACACCTTCACCGACCTCCAGTACATAATCGAGTAAATATTGGTCTGATACGGTCCCTTGTACCTCCAGACCGATCCCGAACGGGGTTGTAAATTGAGTCAACGGGATTTCAACTTCAGGCTGCAGCTTATCGATTATGACCGCTAATTCATCAGACCAAACTCTTCCTGACCCATCGGTTGCGTTCGCAAAAAGATTTATGGAATAGACACCACCAGCAACAGCCTGAGCCAGATCGTTGTCTCCATTCCAGATAAATTGGAATTGACCACTATCAACGTGTTGAGAGGAGACTGTTTTGACCGTAACCAGATCCTTGTCCTTAATCGTAAAGGTCACATCACTGGCAGCGACAAGTTCATAAAGGATTACAGCCTGATCCTGAATCCCATCCGCGTTTGGAGATACATACTCCGGTGAGATGGAGATTGAAGTGAGGAGAGGACTTCTATCCGGAATCGAAACGGTGGTGATTGTTTCACTACTGTTTCCGGCTTCGTCAGTCGCCGACAATCTGAGAGACCAATCCCCCATGAGTCCGTTATTATCCCAAACACCCAAAAACGCATCCTGCATCGACCAATTACCGGTCTGTAACGAAGTCCATGCAACAGGGGCCAGCCCTTCGCTGATTTCGAGGTTGTAGTTAACCTTGTGCAGGTCGTAAACCGTCCCCTGAATATTCAGCAGAGGTCCAAACGGAGTTGAAAATTGTGCCTCAGGGAGTGCGACTATCGGAGCGGTAATGTCAATTCGAACACGAGCAGATCTATTGGCCTGGTTCCCCAGACTATCGCGCATCAAAACAACAATGAGATAGTCGCCTTCGGCCGCCAAGGCCCCATTTGAATTGAGGCCATTCCAGCGTTGCACCACACAGGATCCAGATGCGCATAACATTTCAGGAACAAAAGTATTGATTAAAGCCCCTGATTGTCCATCACTTTGCATTGCATAGACTGAGTAGTTTACTGTAACAGGTTGAGCCGTCTGCAAAAAAACCGAAACATCATCAAACGCTCCATCGCCATTTGGAGAGAATAATTCTGATGAAACAGAAAAGTTCAGAACATCTACGGACAGATTTTGGGTAAAAATCAATAATGAGCAAGCTCTGTTCCCTGCGTTATCGGTAACAGCCATACTCAACTCATAAGAACCTTCCGGAAGTGCAGAAACATCCCAAATAGTCAATTCACCACTGAAGCCATTTGCGATCGGAGCAGGCTTGATACCGTCATAATAGGTCGTTTCTTTCCAGTCAGAAGACACGCCGTCCAGACGACGATAACTCAGATTGACACTCTTAACACCAAAGTCATCAGCATAATTTCCTGAGATCGGAATCCCTATTCGATCAACATTATTACTCGTACTGCGGATCAGAGTCCCAAATCCGGTCAGGCTTGCGTCCGGCAGGACTCGATCAACCACGAAGGTGACAGAATCCGTCAACTCATACACCCCGCCTGTAATCCGGCTCTCGAATTTATAATGAACCATTACCGTATGCATCCCGGTCGAAAGCGAAGCATAGTCAATTCTTTGCAGGTGGTTTGCCTGACCGATAATCGTATAGGTCGGAGCGTCAACCGGAGCATTATCCAGATACAGCTTAATTTCGAGTGGTGTGACAGGGGCCGCCCCCAGCGCAGAAATATTGATATTGACCGCATCTGACAGCAGACCACATTCGGAATCGGTGACAATTGCCTCAACTGTTAATTCCACGTCGTCTGAGGTCCCTATATCAGGTTCCTGAGTGCCCCCAGTACCGTCTCCTGACCCCCCACTTGAAGAATCATCTATCTGTGGGAGAGGATTAATCGAAATAGAGTACGCTAACGACTCAACCCGGTTTCCCTGAGAGTCGACAGCAATAAGCCTGATTCTTTTTAACCCTTCATCCCTGACAAAGTCGGTCCAGAAGATCTTGTAGACTCCAGCCACTTCCTCAACCAGAACATCAGCCACATAATCATTAATTGTCGTGGAATATTCAATCTGCCAGCTTGAGAGTTGTCCTGCATAGGTCTCATATGCACGAAGCTTCTGCTCAACGAGAGACGCAAAGTATAATTGAAAAGACTCTGGGCTTCGCTTCTCCCTTTCCGCTGGCAAATCCCAGAAGGTCAGTCTGAGCTCTTCAGGCATCTGAATCGGCAGAGATACGCCGACATTGCCAGCGGCATCTGTTACAGCCAGCCTGAACCAGGCACCGTGCAAATCAGAGAGTTCCTCCTCGCTGAACAGATGTACATCTTTTAACTTCACTTCCAGCCCAACGTTCCCGTTCCCCTCACGCACAGCACTCCATGCTTCGGAATTTTGTGTGTACGCTTTTTCTATCACCCAGCCAGCCGGGTTACTGTCATGGACATACGCCGACAGAATCCTTTCTTTGTATGAGATTGTTGAATCAGGCAGGGTTGTATCGATTGTGATAGGAAAAGATAAATCCTGAACAGACACGGAATACGACCCATCAGGGAGAAGGCTTCCCGAATCATCACGACCGTCCCAGACAAACGCGTATTCACCTGGAGTCGCGTGTATCCTCTCAACATAGCGAACAACGCTGCCGCTAGAGCTTTTTACAATAAAAGTAAGCTCGACAGGCTTTAAGGCCGAGTAATAAAGAACCGCCTCATCTTTAACACCATCGTCGTTGGGTGAAATCAGAGGATTACTCAGATAGACCCTGGCCAGATCTGAGTCTTTTGACCAGAACACGGATCTGACAACCGTCTGTTTATTGCCGGATGTGTCGCTGACCGTCAAGCGGACATTATAAGTCCCATCATACGGCGGTACCCAGTAACCGAGCACACCATCTATCACCGGGACAGCGGAAGGGGGTTGAATAAGAACCCATTCACCAGGGTTAGATTGTTCTTCGTACTCCAGATTGTACAACTTGAAATTCAGATCCGTAGCCGTCCCGACAAAATACAGCTTGGACCCATCGTTAACGATCCGCATTTCTGCCATCAAATTGTCGGCATTTGTAACAATCCAGGTGTCATATCGACTGTTTGCCGGGCAAAGACTGTTCTCTGCCGAATCTTTGAAGTAAAGATATCCTCCCAGTGGTGATGTATACAGATTATTTGCGGTAACACCTTCAGGTAGATTGAGATCCGATCTGAATCCAGTCCGTCGATCCAGCGTAAATATCCCCTCCGAATCAGTACCGATCAGAATTGAACTGTTTGGAATATGTTTTTTTATGGCAATCTGATAATTTTGCAGCGTTTTATCTGGCGGGATAGCACAAGTATATGGAGATCCATTATAAGAAATATAATCATCATCTAAACGCTTATCATATGTACAAAGAAACTTTGATTTGTATAGTGGTGTTTTCGAAAAGGATGTCTGAACTGCATCCAGAGTCACCAACTCACCATTATAATAACATCCACCTAGAATTTCGGCGGTCCGGTCAATAAAAGTGAGATATCGGCTGTCTGACGACCAGGCAAGATCAGATACAGTAAGAGTATCAGGCTTGCTGTATCCACAAGGCTCGCTGGCATTCTGATCATTCATAGATGCGTCTAAATTTGGATAGGGGACATTAACCGAATAGTCTACGACCTGATCGCCAAGATAAGTATAAATTTTCACGCTTGCACGTTGTGTGGTTACTATATTTTCAATATCAACGAAAGCGATGAATTTTTTGTCAGGACTAATCAGAAAATCACCATCTCGGGCTTTATCAGAAAGATATTGAATCGATCCGCCATAATCGACCAGACGTAATGGTACATTTGGAAGATAGTCCCATTTACCGTTTTCATCCACCCCGCCACTCAGAACCAAACTCCCATCCATCCACTCTGGCCAATCATAATTATCATCAGCGGCAAAACTTAGAGGGAGAATGTCTGCAGTCTCATCATTGTATATAGATGAAAAGCGTTTCAACCTTTCGGAACAGGAGTGACCGCTCCAATAGTCATAATTGACTTCAGAATCACATTTTCTATAGTCTAAAAAAAGAGTTTTCCCGTCTGGCGCCCACGTTGAAGCGTCCAATTTCAAATATGGACCGGCATCAAGAATGGTTTTTTCACGCCCATCAACATAATAGATAGACAGGGAGCCCGAGGCATAATAATTAAAGGAAGGGGCATAGGTAAAGATACGGTCTCCGGTTGGTGACCAAAAGATTCTTCTATTCGACAGATAGTAAGAGCTCAGATTCGAATCAAGGAGACGGAATTCCCCAGAAGATAAATCGTACAGCCATATGTCGTGAACTAGAGTGGTAAAACGATAAGGGTTGAAGAAAGTCGAAGTATCGCGCACGATCCGTCTTTGCAAATACACATAGCGACCATCCGGTGACATTCCCCATCTTACGAGAGATAAACTGTCTTTCGTGTTTGTTGAAGTCAACCAGTCTTCCGGGGTAAGCAGCTGGGCATCACCACCACCTGGTGACATGGTATAGAGTCCGGGGAGCCAGTTTTCATTCGCCTGGTCGGGGGCTATTGTAAAAACAAATCCCGACTCATCCGGCAACCATTGCAGATCAACATCCGGCAATTCGCAGGTAATATTCTGCAGCAGGGTTTCGCCACCGAGAAGAGCGTCCCCCAGGGACGATCGATTATTATCAATTGTGATAGCAACCTGCTTTAACACGCCTCCTGCTGCATTCAGGATCCGGAAGGTGTACCGTCCGTCATCAGCAATCATACCGGCGTCGGTATATCCCTCCCACACAACTGTTCCGCCACCTGCAGAAAGGTTAGCCGATTCTATAGTGCGGATCGTCTCCCCTTCAATGTCGGTAAGGTCGAGACTGAAGCTCTCGACGCCAAACAGTCTGAATCCGATGGTTGTTGTATCCTTTTCACCATCACCGTTAGGCGAGAAGATCGGGTTTGACACCCACAGGTCAGCATTCTGTACAGTCAGTTTGGTCCTGACGCTGTTATTGCCTCTATCCCTCTCCTGGATTAAACCAGCCGGATCAACGGTAACGGTTAAGTCGTATGTCCCTTCGGCCGTTATCGTAGGCAGTGTAAAAGAGACAACTGCCTGGCTCTGCCCGGCAGTTGTCAGGCTTTGGCTGGCGAGCGGAGTTCCGTTAAAAATAAGCTGCACCGGCACATCGGTCACACTCTGGTCACCACTATTAATAACCGTCACATCAATTCGCACCGTATCGGCCACTTTAGGTACTGTCGGTACGGTCACGATCGAGCTGGCTGAAAGCGACAGCTCCGGCAAACTGAGTACCGGGTGCAAAAGCAGGCCGATGTTATCGTCTTCATTCCCTTCAGCTACAATATCGTCGGCATCGGCGATCACGACAAACAACAGGCTGTCCGATTCCGTAATTCCCGACCAGTCATAAGTAATCGTGGTGGTTCCACCGGAGTTGAGCGTGGGAATGGCATACTCTTTGAGCAGTGTGCCGCCCTCCTCCGGGACACCATGATACAACCTGACGGTTGTCGGTGCAGATTCAGAAGAACCGGTATTACTGATCACAGCTGAGAACAGAACATCGCCGCCCTCAAGAGCTGGCAACGGCAAAGCCGACATCGCCGCCCCGGACACGACCAGATTTGGTTTTGTATCCGCAATGACCGTTAAAGAA
>JACUTX010000359.1 GCA_014859615.1 Desulfuromonadales bacterium
TTATCGATGATGCCCTATTGATTCCCCGCTTCGACCGGGAGGCCTGTGCGGGCAAGCTCCTGCGTCATGGACTGGAAACCCTCTCCTCGGCGGCGGGTCTTTCTGCATACGGTCGACGCGGCGATCATGCCGCCTTCTGCGCCGCCATCCTCGCCTTCTCCGCTGACGCCAAAAGCGATCTACTGGAATATCTGCGGCGGGACATCCTGAACGTCGCCCTGCGCAATACCGATAACCACGGCCGCAACTCCGCCTTCATCAAATATGCGCAAGGCCCGGTCACGCTTGCTCCGCTGTACGACTTCGCTCCCATGTTTCTTGATCCCGAGGGGATTGCCCGCGCCAGTCGCTGGCCTGACAGTCTGGAGCCGGTTACTGGCCGGCCGGCCTGGGGAGAGATCGTCAAATCCTTTCAGCGCCATATCGATCAGGAGGAGGCGCTCGCTTTTCTGACGGAGCAGCAGTTAAAGGTCGAGGCTCTGCCGATAACCATGCGGGCATGCGGGGTGGAAGAGTATGTCATTCAACAGGTTACCCGCCGATGCGCAGAAATTGCTGCCGACCTGCGGGATGCGGAGCGAGGAGTCGATCAGCTTGGGTAAATTGAGAAGCAAAAGAACAGCGGAGGAGATCCGGGCGGAGAAGGAGGCCCTTTATGCCGACCTTGAGGCGGGACGCCTGACGCTCGGGCAGGCCACGCGCCGAATGCGGAAGATCGTCGGGTTAACGCAGAAGGATTACGCCGAAAAGGTCCTGAAAATTTACCCGCGTGTGCTGATGGACATCGAGAACGACCGGGGGAATCCAACCCTTGCAACTCTCGGAAAGATTGCCCGACAATTCGGGCTCAAGGTGGGGTTCGTGCGTGAGCGGCGGGAATAGAATGGAGACCGGCACAAAAAAAAAGGGGGAGCGAAACGATTTCGAACGGAATTCTCAGGCGCGGACAACGGTCGCTCTTAGCAGAGACCGGGGGTGCCAGCTCCGCGCCAGTCGGATCAGCATCTGTTCACTGGTCGCGCGATAGGCCGACGCCCGGCCAGGGACATGATGATCGTTCCTGTGACGGTTTCTGGCGAAGAAACAACCGTGAAGCGCTGGTGTAAGAACGCGCCGTTTGCGGAAACGAGTTCCAATCCGCATAATCAAAGCTGACATTTCGGAGAGGATCGACGTTCAGATCGCATAGGCAAACGGCCGCTCAACGCCGTGAAAAAAGTGGCCGTAAAACTCCTTGCGAATCTGCACAAAATCGCAGCTACTGCGATCGCGCGGACGCGGCAGTTTCACCGGGAGAATTTTTTTGATGGTCCCCGGCCGACTCGACATGATGACAACCCAGATCGCCTCGTCGATGTCGTGCGTCACCAGGATCATGGTCGTCTTCTCCACCTCCCGGATGCGCAGGATCTCCTCCAGCATCTGGATCCGGATCAGGGTGTCTAGAGCGCCGAAGGGCTCGTCGAACAGCAGCAGTTCGGGTCGGGCCTAGATCAGTAGCTGATATCAAATGAGAATAGATAGATTTTACCCCTCGAAAACGCCTTATAGGCCTCTTTTTGAGGTAAAAATCGAGCTTATAGCTCGTAGCAACATTAGTTTACAAGATCTTTGACAACCGAATGCGCCAAGTAAGCAGTAAGGCGCTGGGCGATGGGAATCGTCCTGTCGTCCCGTATCTTCTGCTTATGCTTCCTGCTCTGTTGTCGGTGGAGACAGGCAAGACGATGCATGGTTGAGCACTGGGTTTGAAGCCTGATTGCAAGATGCTGTGCCATGGATTGATAGATTAACAGCTTAAAGGACTGATTTCGGGGTCAAAAATAGGCCTATAAGGCAAAAGTATGCCCATTTTTTGAGTGTTTCTTTTGTAATAACAAATAGATATGTGCCTGTCCCAATTAAGCGAATTTTTCAAGTACCAAGAGACCCCACGAATCCGGCAGGCGGACGAA
>JACUTX010000360.1 GCA_014859615.1 Desulfuromonadales bacterium
CTTGTCAGTTTTTCTTTTTGTGACTGCGGGGGTGGGCCTTGTCGTAGACGCTCGTCAGCTGATCGACGCTCACCTGGGTATATTTCTGAGTGGTCGAGAGGGAGGCGTGACCGAGCAGTTCCTGAATCGCCCGCAGATCGGCGCCTCCGTCGAGAAGATGAGTCGCAAACGAATGCCGCAAGGCGTGCGGAGTCGCATCCTTGATAACACCGGCGAGAAGCAGATGTTTTTTTAGATGGCGCTGAATACTGCGCGGGGTCAACCGGCCGCCATTGCGGTTGAGAAACAGCGGTTCATGATCTCCGGGAGAACCGCGCTCCTGCAGGTAGAGGCAAAGCGCAGTGAGGGCATGTTGCCCGACCGGAACAATCCGCTCCTTGTCCCCCTTCCCGGTAACCCGCACCAGCTCCTGATCAAAGTAAACCTTCCCGACGTCGAGACCGGTCAGTTCACTGATCCGCAGACCGCTCGAATAGAGGAGCTCAAAAATCGCACGATCACGTAAGGAGAGCTGATCTGCCCGGTTGATGCCGTCAATCAAGGCAAAAGTCTCATCAACCGTCATAACGGTCGGCAGATACTTCTCCTGGCGTGGGGTTGAGACGAGATCGCCGGGGTTGGCGGTCAAAATCCCTTCACGCACCAGATAACGAAAAAAGGTGCGTAGTGCCGACAGTTTACGGGCGATGGTCGCTTTACTGTTTTTTTTATGCAGTAGCGCCAGGTAACGCCGGAGGAGAATCCGGTCGATCTGTTTCAGACAGTTGCTGTCAAGCGGTGTGAAAATCGAGGCAAGAAAAGTGGAGAACTCCCTTAAGTCGCGCAGGTAGGCGCTGCGGGTATGCTCTGACAGATTGCGCTCGACCGAGAGGTGTTGATCAAATTTAAGAAGGAGGCTCTGCATGATAATTCCTCAAAACCAATAAGAGGGAGCACTGCCAGCATAATGCCACGCCACGGCTAAAAGAACAAATGGATAGAGCTGTCACGACCCGCCCGCCGTAAATCAGTTGCATTTGCTTACAGGATGCTGTATAAAATCGGTCTCACGCGCGATTAGCTCAGCTGGATAGAGCGCTGCCCTCCGAAGGCAGAGGTCACAGGTTCGAATCTTGTATCGCGCACCAGTTAAAATAAGAGGTTAGCCGTTTTTCGGTTAACCTCTTTCCTTTTGTAGCGATTCAAAGAGCTGCGAAGAGAGTGTCATTCCCGAGGGGGGAATTGCGGAATCCCGCTTTTAAAACCAAAAAAGCCCCGGCCAAAAACAGTTTGGACGGAGCTTTTTTTCTTTAGAACACGACGGCAGTTATTCAAATTTGAGATAAAGCGGCTCGGAGATCCGCCCCATGCCGTAGCGATTCGGTTCGCTCTTATCGACGGGCTGACCGTAAAGACTGAAGATTGACACCCCGAACAGGTAGGACCCCTTGTTCAGGCTGAATTGAACGTCGTCATCATGACCGGTCTGCAGTTTACGTGAAAATTCGATGATCCAGAAACCATTCTTCCAGGCTCCTTTTGCTTGTACGTCTGCGCGACTCCCGTCAGGATTTCTCTGCGGGTAGCGGTCAATGAGCGGATTGCTCAACACAGCAGGCGGTTCTTTCATCTCTTTATAAGCCGATTTTCCGGCATCGTTTTTACGCAGCAGATAGCGCTTTTTCCCGGAATTGCTCAGGATAAGTTCACTCTCTTTGCCCGGCGAATCAGAGAGAATCTGTTGCTTGTCGTCGGCATAACCAGCCGGATTGGTGCGGTTGGCTTTCCAGTACCAGAGATCGGCCGTGTAGCTGTCGTCAGAAAAATTGGACAGATCAACATCTTTCTCCATCATGTTCCATTTGAAGACGAACGTATCTTCTCTGTGCGCCCCTTCTTCATATTGACCCGTCTCCTTGTTCCAGAGCCACGGTTTGTGAAACGGACTTTGGGCTGAATCCTT
>JACUTX010000361.1 GCA_014859615.1 Desulfuromonadales bacterium
GGCTCCGGACGCGATCGGTATCTCGATAAGGTCTGGGGGGAGGATAGAGAGAAACAGTGACACTTTGCATTTTGTATGAACAGAGGCCCTGCCGGTGAATCGGCAGGGCCTTTGTTCTGTCGTTGTCCGAAATATTTGTTGCCGGGTACATTGCCTTTACTGTTTGATCGCCTCGACTTCAAGCCCGATTTCGACCAGATCCCCAACCAAAAGGCCACCGGTCTCAAGCGCCTTGTTCCAGCTCAGGCCGAAATCATGCCGGTTGATGGTTGTGGTCGCTTCAAAGCCAGTGCGGACATTCCCCCACGGGTCGGTATTCACCCCGAGAAATTTTCCGGTCAGGGCGACATCCTTGGTGATGCCGCGAATCGTCAGTTTGCCGTAAGCGGTAACGTTGTTTTCATCCTGGACAAACCGACTGCTGGTAAAAGTTATAGTCGGATAGTCGGCAGCATTCAAGAAGTCGGTGCTGCGCAGATGGTCATCACGCTTCTGTTCGCGGGTATCGATCGAAGCCGTCTTGATCGTGGCGTTAGCTGTGATGATTTTGTTTTTGTCATCAACTTCAACCGCGCCGCTGTAGTCGGTAAATTCTCCCCGGACCTTGAACATCATCAGGTGTGGAACGGTGAAATGGATTTGGGAATGCACCGGATCGACCTCATAGGTCGCAGCGAAGATGGTTGTGGCACTAAAAAACAGAAATATGGTGAGAGCGGTAATCTTTTTTAACATGACAAACTCCTTCTTCTTGATGGATGTAGTGGCTTAATTTTGTGTTCTTGATCTGAAGTCTAACAGGTTAATCATTGAATAAAAGAACTTTATTGTTATATTAAATATAGATTTTATTTATAAAGGAGGTCGCTATGACCCTTGATCAAATGCGGATGCTGGTGCAGATAGCTGAATCGGGGAGTGTCCTTGCGGCGGCGGATAATCTGCATCGCACGCAGCCGACGGTGAGTATGGCGATCCGCAAGCTGGAAGCGGAATTCGATCTGCAGATCCTGGATCGCAGCAGCTACCGGGCGCGTCTCACCCCGGTTGGTGAGGCGCTCTATCGGCGGGCGAAGCAGGTGCTGCAGCAGGCGGAGAGCTTTTCAATCACGGCGAGGCAGTTGGCGGTCGGTAATGAGCCGGAGCTGAGGGTGGCGATCGAGGCGAGCTGTCCGATGCCGTTTGCCCTCGATCTGCTGCGGGTGTGTGAACAGCAGTTCCCGGAGACGGAATTTACCCTTAGGGGCGAAACCCTCTGGGGGGCGCTGGAGCGGTTGCGCGATGGGGATGTTGACCTCGCCATCACTCCCTGGCTGGATGAAGACTTCAGTCTCGATTCTTCGCCGCTGACGGTATCGCGGCTGGTTGCTGTCGCCGCACCTGGCTTTGCACAACGCTATGCTCAGGATCTGTTGCATCTCGATGATCTTCGGGTTGCTGTACAGGTGGTGGTTCGCGACAGCAGCCGTAAGCCGCCAGAAACGAATTTCGGCAAGTTTGAGCTGGGGCGGCACTGGTACGTCAACGATCATCAGACCAAGAAGGAGATCCTTTTGGCCGGGATGGGGTGGGGACGGCTGCATATCCATATGATAGCGTCAGAGCTGGCTGCCGGGCGACTGGTTCCGCTGCAGATTGCCGATTACCCGGATACCCTCGATATCGAAATTCGCATGGTCCGACGCAAAGGGGAGGTGATCGGTCCGGTGGCGGCGGCTTTCTGGGAAGAGGGTCTCAACAGAGTTAACGGTCTGCAGGAATCAGGCAAGACGGGGCGGCGCTGAACAAAAAAAGGGATGCAAAAAATGAAACTGTCCGTCTGGCACGGCTTTCTGCTATCCTGCCAACATGATGATCTGCCGTGAGACCTGCCGATGACCGATATTCTCCTGCTGCAACCGCCAGCCCTCAAGCCGGCCGAGCCGCCACTCGCCCTGGCGC
>JACUTX010000063.1 GCA_014859615.1 Desulfuromonadales bacterium
GAGGCCTATAGCAAAGGGGTTGTCAGCAGCGCTTCGCTGCTGGCCAACGGCCCCTCCTTTGAGTCGGCCGTCAAGCAGGTCCGGCTGTCGGGTCTTTCGATCGGCGTGCATCTTAACCTCTCAGAAGGGGAGTCGCTGACCGGTTTGATTGCGGGACTGACCGATTCAGATGGACGATTCCCGGGAAAAGCCGCGAGTCGAAGCTGTTTTCTCTCCGGCAATATCGATGTTGCCGCCGTACAGAGGGAGCTTTTTGCCCAGATCGAAAAAGTCAGAAACGCAGGGCTGCAACCCGATCACCTCGATACCCACCAGCACAGTGCACTTTTTCCGCAGATCACTACACCATTAATTACGGTCGCCACAGAAGCGGGGATTCAAAAAATGCGCCTTTCACAACCGGCACAATTTGATTCTGCATGCAGCGCTTCACCCCTCGAAGACGAGCTCTCTTTATATCGACAGCTCGCTCCCGCTATGAACAAAAAATTTCACGCTGCCAGAATCGTAACCCCGGACGGACTGCTCGGGATGCCGCTGCTCAACCGTCTCAACGACCAGCGTTTAAGGCGATTGCTGACCAGCTTGCCGGATGGCGTTTGGGAACTGATGGTGCATCCCGGTTACTTCGACCCTCTGAATAATTTTTCTTCCCCTGCAAGAGAAAGAGAGCTGACGGCCCTCACGTCTGGATCGATTCGCGATTTGCTAAAACATCGCGGGATCAGATTAATCAATTTTTCGGATCTGCCATGCGCCTGTTGATTGTCCTCCCTAAACAACAAGAGGCGACCGGCAATTTTGTCACGGCCCGGCGGCTCAGGTCCGGCCTGCAGAGACTCGGACTGACCGTCTCTCTTTGCGCCATCGATCTGTCTGAGTCCGCAATCCTCACCTCGACAATCGACCGTTTTCATCCCGACCAGCTGCTGCTCCTTCATGCCTGGCGAAGCGGGAAACCGTGGCTCGACTCCCGCCGTACGGTCACCTGTCCGGCAACGGTTCTTTTGACCGGCACCGACATCAATCAGGGGCTCGACAACCCGGAGCAAAACGGGGTGATTCAGACCGTGTTGCAGCAAGCCGCAGCGATTGTCAGCCAGAACCCGATTACCGTCAACACACTGCGCGCTGGGTCGTCCCCCTGGATCGAGCGTTTGCACTACATCCCGGCCGGAGTGCTGCTCGGTCAATCTGCTTACCCTTTACGCCAAAGACACCAGATCCCGCAACAGTGCCGTCTTTTTCTGCACCCGGCCGGGATCAGGCCGGTCAAGGCGAACCTCGAACTTCTTTTACTCTGTGACGAAATCGCACAGCAGAACCCGGACTTTCGCCTCGCTTTTTGTGGACCAAATCTTGATATCGATTATTTCAAAAAATTCCGCGCGGCTCTCGACCAGAGACCCTGGGCGCACTACCTCGGCAGCATACCGCCGGATGCCATGCCGAGTGCTCTGGCTGAAGCCGACCTGATCCTCAATCACTCCCGCAGCGAGGGGGTCTCCAATGCTTTGCTCGAAGCAGTTGCTGTCGGCCGTCCGATTCTCGCCCGCAATATACCCGGCAACGCAGCGATTCTGACGACGGATGAACTCTACAGCTCGGATCAGGAATTTATCGACCGGGCTCGGCGGTTTCTCCTGGCACCAACGCTAAGAGCCCAAGCTCCTGCGACCCGGCGCCAAACATTTTCGGCCGTAAACGAGGCAGAGCAATTTGCCGCACTTTTCTACGCCCTCACCCCCTGACTACCTGCTGTCAGCAACAGTGGGGAACCAAAGCAAAAAACTCTTTTTCAAAAACGGTAACAACCGTTGAGATTTGCCGGAACTTGTCTTTTCAAGAGGACAAAATACTGATAGGCTACATCCACTCGCAATGACGTTGTCACAACAAAAAGGATTTTAGCCGCGTGAATCGACAGCAATTAACCGAACTCCTCGAAAAACTCCAGCGAGGCGAGATCGACATCGATGCCGCTTTGCAGAAGTTGCGTGACCTGCCGTTTGAGGATATCGGAATAGCGCAGCTCGATCATCACCGCGAACTGCGCCAGGGGCTCCCCGAAGTTATCTTTGGTGAGGGAAAATCGACCCGGCAGCTGCAGACAATTATCGACCGGATGCAGCATAAACAACTCAACATTCTGGTGACCCGTCTCTCGGCTGAGAAAGCCGCAGAGTTGTCGATCCCTTTCCCCGATGCCGGGTATGACCAGGAAGCACGCACCCTGATCCTGCAGCACCAGCCGGTGAGAATGACCGGACGCGGTAAAATACTGATCGTCTGTGCCGGCACGTCTGACATCCCGGTGGCACGTGAAGCGGCCGTAACCGCCCGTTTTTTCGGCAACGAAGTTGAAGAGATTAACGATATCGGCGTTGCGGGGCTCCACCGCCTGCTCGCCCGGACCGACAGCCTGCATGATGCGGCTGTAATTATTGTTGTGGCCGGGATGGAAGGGGCGCTCCCTTCGGTGGTCGGCGGACTGGTCGCCGTACCGGTCATCGCTGTGCCGACCTCCATCGGCTACGGCGCGGCCTTTGGCGGCATCGCCGCTCTGCTCGGCATGCTCAACTCCTGTGCCGGCGGCGTGACCGTCGTCAACATCGACAACGGTTTCGGGGCCGCCTTTGCCGCCACCCGCATCAACCGCTCCGGGTGACCTGCATGAAGACCTTGTATCTCGACGCCTTTTCCGGTATTTCCGGTGACATGTTCCTCGGCCTGATGTTCGATCTCGGGGTCGAAAAACGGGCGGTTTGCAGCGCACTCGGCAAGCTCGATCTGGATGGATACAGTCTGGACGTCCGCCGGGAAAAACGGTGCGGCCTCGCCGGAGCGTTTGTCGATATCACAATTGATGCGGCGCAACCTTTTCGCACCTGGCTTGAAATCGACGCTCTGATTGCCGCCTCCGGGTTGGCAGAAAAGGACCGTACGCTGGCGCGCCGCATCTTTCGCCGGCTCGGTGAAGCCGAAGCAAAAATCCATGCCGTCGAACTCGAATCTGTGCATTTTCACGAAGTCGGCGCAGTCGATTCAATTCTCGATATTGTCGGTGCAGCGATCGCCCTGAATCGGCTTGGCATCGATCAGGTCCTCTGTTCTCCCCTCCCGATCGGCCTCGGTACGGTTCAGACCGAACACGGCGTCTATCCGCTCCCGGCCCCGGCGACCCTCGAAGTTTTGCGAGGTTGCCCGACCTTTCCTGATGCCTCAGGTCTGGAGCTGGTGACGCCGACCGGGGCCGTCATCGCCGCCGTCGTTGCGACCTTTGCTCCGCTCCCGGCGATGACGATAGAAACGATCGGCTACGGACTCGGTCGCCGGAACAGGCAGGATCGTCCCAACGTTCTGCGCGGCATCATCGGCGAAGTCACAACCAGCGGTGCCGATGCTGACAGAGTGAGCGTTCTTGAGACCCACCTCGATGATTGCAACCCGGAGTGGCTCGGCGCGCTCATGGAGCAGCTGCTGCACCAGGGGGCTCTCGATGTCGCTTACGCACCGCTGCAGATGAAGAAAAACCGCCCCGGCATCCGCGTCACCGTGATCAGCAAAATTGAGACGGCAGAAACGCTGGAAAAACTGCTGCTGCGGCACAGCAGCGCCATCGGCGTCCGCCGCTACGAAACCAGCCGCCGCAAGCTGCAACGCGAAAACAAGGAGGTGACAACCCCCTTCGGCCCGGCGATGGTTAAATGTCTTTACGATGGGCAGGAGCTGATCCGGGTCACTCCCGAATTTTCAAGCTGCCACGAACTGGCACAGAGGAACAGCCGGCCGCTGCCGGAAATCTACCGCCTGGTGGAACGAAGTGCCGACACTCTGTTCAAGAATGAGGAAGAGAGATAACATGCGTCGTCTGATTCTGTTCTTTTCCAGCAACGCCGGACTCGGCTATGCGCCGGTCGCTCCCGGCACCTTCGGCACGCTGGCCGGACTGCTCTTTTTCTGGCTGCTGGCGCCGTTGCCGGTCTGGCTTTACAGCATCACCTGGTTCGCCCTGTTCGTCTTCTCCTGCTGGGTCTCTCATGCCGCGGGGAAGATCTATAACGTCGTTGATGACGGTCGAATCGTTATCGACGAGCTGGTCGGCTATCTGGTCACTGTCGCCTTTTTGCCGTTCAGCTGGACCACCGCCCTCCTCGGTTTTTTCTGTTTCCGTTTTTTCGATATTCTCAAGCCACCACCCGCCTCCTGGTGTGATCAGAGAATCAAGAACGGCTTCGGCGTGGTCCTCGATGATGTCGTCGCCGGCCTCTATGCAGCGCTCACTTTGCGGCTGCTGCTGACTTATCTGATCCCCTGGCTGGAGGCGCAGCTGTGAGCCCGTCGGTCGGTCTGTTGACCATCGGCGACGAACTGCTCAACGGCAGTCTGACCGACACCAACAGCAGCGTCATTGCGCAGCGTCTGGCTGAGATCGGTCTCACCGTCCAGGAAATACGTACCCTCCCCGATGCGATTTTGGCTATCGCGGACGGCATCAGACAGATGACGCAAGCCTATGATGTCGTGATTATGACCGGCGGCCTCGGCTCAACCATCGACGATCTCACCGTCGCCGCCGTCGCCCGCGCATTTGACCGTCAAAATCGCCCGAATGCGGCCGCTCTGCAGCTGATCGAAGAGTACGGCCGAAAAAGAGGACAACCGCCGCACCCGCGTGACCTGAAATCGGCAAATTTTCCAGACGGAGCGACCCCTTTGCGCAACCCTTGCGGCACAGCGCCCGGTCTCTATTTCTCAACCGATACCATTGAACTGTTCGCCCTGCCGGGGGTTCCAACAGAGATGCTCGCCATCCTCGACGAATCGATTCTGCCGTTTTTACAGCAGCGTTTTACTCTCACCCGGCTCGAACCGGAGCGGATCGTGACGCTCCTTGGCATCGCTGAGCCCCAAGTCGAAAAGGAGTTGGAGCAGCTCCTTTTGCCACCGGAGGTTGCCATCGCCTTCGGCGTTACCTTTCCGTTTGTTCAACTCAAACTCCGTGCTCAAGGTGCAGCAGCGGCGGAGCGCCTTGAGCAGGCGTGCAGCGTCGTTGCGGCTCACTTCAAGGAACAGGTTGTCGCGTCAGATCGACAAACGATCGCCGAACAAACCGCTGCCCGGCTCACCCTTGCCGGGAAGACCCTCTCCCTGGCGGAATCATGCACCGGCGGCCTGATCAGCAAGCTGCTGACCGATGCTCCGGGAGCCTCGGACTTTTTCGAGCGGGGGGGTGTCACTTACGCCAACAGCGCCAAAGCCGACTGGCTCTCTGTCAGCCAGAAAATTCTCGATCAGGACGGGGCCGTCAGTGCCGCTTGTGCCCGGGCGATGGCAGAAGGGATCCGGCTTGCGGCCAGAACCGATATCGGCCTCTCGGTCACCGGGATTGCGGGACCAGACGGTGGCAGCACCGAAAAGCCGGTCGGCACGGTCTTTATTGCCCTCGCCGATAAAAACGAAACCGTTGTGACAGAGCACCGGTTTTCCGGTACGCGCCAGCAGGTTCGGATGCGAGCGGCCTGTGCGGCCCTGGCGCTGATCCAGCGGCACCTCAGAGATTAAGGCGTATGGACGAAAGTGGAACCGAACCGGATGAAAGTCGACGGATCCGATCCTTTTTCGCAATCCCTTTTGCTGCGAAAACCTGCAACAGCATCGCAGACCTGCAGAAAGAGATTTCAGAAGAGCTGCCGGGATTACAGTTGACGCCGCGCAACAATCTGCATCTGACCTTGCATTTTTTCGGCAACATCACTGAAGAGAACCTTGAAACAGCGGCCGAAATTGTGGTATCGGTAGGAAGTTTATTTATTCCATTCACCCTGACTTTAAACGAGCTCGGCGCATTCCCCTCGACTACCCGGCCCAGGATCGTCTGGCTCGGGACGGAATGCCCCCGACTCATGGAACTGCAGTACGCTCTGCAAACACGTTTGCAGGCTGCTCGCTTCCCGATTGAAGACCGGCCGTTCAAGCCCCATATCACGATTGGACGGAGCAAGCAGCAAAAAAGACATATTCTGTCACAACGTCAGAATAAGGTCGCCATCAACGTGCAGGTCGACAGACTGGTCCTCTACGAGAGTCGCCAGCAACCGGCCGGGGTTGAATATCGACCCCGCCAGACGGTCCGATTGGCGGAACCGGAAAAGCAGCGATAAAAATCACGGGCAAAAAGCCCGCATCCATCCGGATTATGGAAGGGAGTATTTTCAATGGCAGACGACAACCGCGAAAGAGCGATCGACCTCGCCCTGAGTCAGATCGAAAAACAGTTTGGCAAGGGGAGCATCATGCGCCTCGGCGAGGATATGGTCATCCCCGGTGTTGAAGCGATCTCAACCGGTGCGTTAAGCCTCGATATGGCGCTTGGCGTCGGCGGCGTTCCGCGTGGTCGCATCGTCGAAATTTATGGTCCGGAATCGTCGGGGAAAACCACTCTGGCGCTGCATATTGTGGCCGAATCCCAGAAGACCGGCGGGATTGCGGCGTTTGTCGATGCCGAACACGCCCTTGATATCGGCTATGCCCGTAAACTCGGGGTCAAGACTGACGACCTGCTGGTCTCCCAGCCTGATACTGGCGAGCAGGCGCTGGAGATTACCGAACTGTTGATTCGCAGCGGTGCTATCGATGTTCTGGTGGTCGATTCCGTCGCCGCCCTCGTCCCCCGGGCCGAGATCGAAGGGGAGATGGGGGATTCGCACATGGGGTTGCAAGCCCGGCTGATGTCGCAGGCGCTGCGCAAGCTGACCGGCACCATCAGCAAGTCGAACTGCTGCGTAATCTTCATCAACCAGATCCGCATGAAGATCGGCGTTATGTTCGGCAATCCCGAGACGACCACCGGTGGCAATGCCCTGAAATTTTACGCTTCAGTTCGTATGGACATCCGGCGGATCGGCGCCCTCAAACAGGGGCAAGACGTGGTCGGCAACCGGACCCGGGTCAAGATCGTCAAGAACAAGGTCGCACCGCCGTTTAAAGAGGTCGAATTCGACATCATGTACGGCGAAGGGATCTCCCGTGCCGGCGATCTGCTCGATCTGGCGGCGGAAGAGAATATCATCGAAAAGAGCGGTTCGTGGTATTCGTACAAAACCGATCGAATCGGTCAGGGGCGTGAAAACGCCAAGCAGTTTCTCAAAGACAACCCTGAAATGGCGGCCGAAATCGACGCCGTTCTGCGCGAAAAGCATGCGTTGACAACACCCCCTCCAGCAAAAACAGAAGAGGCCTGACATTATGGATCTGACAGAAATTCTCGGCATGGCCCTGAAGGCGCGGGCCTCCGACATCCATATCAAGCCTGGTCTGCCGCCGGTTTATCGCATCGATGGATCGCTGCGTCCGCACCCGAAACTCCCCCGATTAACCACGGATCAGACCTCGGCATTTGCCGACGAAATCATGAACGACGTGCAGAAGATGCGCTTTCGTGAAGTCCATGAGATCGATCTCAGTTACGGGGTCCCGGGACTCGGCCGTTTCCGCGTCAATGTCTTCACCCAGCGCGGTTCGGTTTCGATGGTATTTCGTTTTATCCCGTTCGAGATCAAAACTCTCAAAGAGCTGCAACTGCCGCATATCATCAAAAAAATCGCCGCCGAGCAGCGTGGGCTGGTTTTGGTCACCGGAGCGACCGGTTCAGGAAAATCGACCACCCTCGCCTCAATCATCGACTACATCAATTCCGAGCGGACCGCACATATCGTCACGATTGAAGATCCGATCGAATACCTGCACCGGGACAAGAAATGCATTATTAATCAGCGCGAAGTCGGGTTTGACACAGAAGGGTACGCAATCGCCCTCAAAAGTGCGCTGCGTCAGGATCCGGATGTCATTCTGGTCGGCGAGATGCGCGACTACGAAACGATCGAAACGGCAATCACTGCGGCAGAGACCGGGCACCTTGTCCTCTCGACCCTGCACACCATCGATGCCACCGAATCGATCAACCGGATCGTCACCGCATTCCCGCCGCATCAGCAGCGCCAGATCCGCCTGCAACTCGCCGGGATTATCAAAGGGGTGATCTCGCAGCGTCTGGTTCCGCGTGCCGATGGCAAAGGGCGTGTTCCGGCGGTCGAGATCATGGTCTCAACCGCCCGAATCCGTGAGCTGATCGACGACAAAGACAAGACCAAGCTGATCCGTGATTCGATTCAGCAGGGGTTCACCAGCTACGGCATGCAGACCTTCGACCAGTCGCTGATGACGCTGTTGAAGCAGGAGCTGATCACGTTCGACGAGGCGTTACGTCAATGCTCCAACCCGGACGATTTCAAGCTTAAATTCTCCGGGGTCTCCTCCACTTCTGATCTCTCATGGGACGACTTCGACAAAAATGAGGAACAGAAAACACAGAGTAATGACGGACCGGAAATCGAACGGTTCTGACCCGTTTACCGTTGCGTTGCGCCTTCTGACCGGTCGCGACCGGAGCTGTCATGAACTACGACAGCGGCTCAAAGAGCGGGGCTTTTCGACCGAAGCGATTGAAGAGACCGTTTGCCGGTGTCTCGATTACGGCTATCTCGACGACCAGCGCTTCGCGACAATAAAAGCCCGCGCCCTGATCAGCAGCGGCCGCGCCGTTGGCGGCCGGGCCGTTCTCGAAATGAAAAAATATGGTCTGGAGAGCGACCTGATCGATCAGGCTCTCGCTGCGGCCGCGGCCGAAGTCGATCTGGCCACCCTTTTAAATGAACTTTTTTTGCGACGCTACCCCGACTACAACAACCAACGGGACGACCTTCGCATGCAACAACGCATCATCGGCTACTTTCAGCGCCGTGGATTTCCCCTGTCGCTGATTCTTGACACTATCAAACAATCAAGAGATTGATTGTCGTGCCTGCAACAGCACGGGACAAAGGGTATGTTCAGCATGATCACCGGTAACGACATCCGCAAGCGGTTCCTTGACTATTTTGCCAAAAACGGCCACACCATCGTCCCCTCCTCCTCTCTGGTCCCGCATAACGACCCGACCCTCCTCTTTACTAACGCCGGTATGAATCAGTTCAAAGACTGTTTCCTCGGGGAAGAGAGACGGGACTATGTTCGTGCCGCCACCTCGCAGAAATGCGTGCGGGCCGGCGGAAAACATAACGATCTGGAGAATGTCGGCCGCACCGCCCGTCATCACACTTTTTTCGAGATGCTCGGCAACTTCTCGTTTGGCGACTACTTTAAAAAAGAGGCGATAGCCTACGCCTGGGAGTTTTTGACCAAAGAGTTGCAACTCGATACGGCCCGACTCTATGTGACGGTCTATACCGATGACGACGAAGCCGCCGACATCTGGCATCAGCAGGAAGGGGTGCCGCGCGCGCGCATTTCCCGTTTTGAAGAAGATAACTTCTGGTCGATGGGCGACACCGGCCCCTGCGGCCCCTGCTCGGAAATTTTCTGGGACAACGGCGTCGGCACCGGCTGCGGATCGCCGGAATGTGCGGTCGGTTGCGACTGCGACCGCTATATGGAGATCTGGAACAACGTCTTCATGCAGTACAACCGCACCGCCGACGGGACGTTGCACCCCTTGCCGAAACCGGCGGTTGATACCGGCATGGGGCTGGAGCGGATCACCACCGTCATGCAGAAAGTTACCTCCAACTACGACACCGACCTGCTCCGCACCATTATCGCACAGATCGAAAAACTGACCGGTAAGAGCTACGGGGACAACGCCGAAAACGACGTCTCCATGCGGGTCATGGCCGATCATAGTCGGGCAACCGCCTTTCTGATTGCCGACGGTGTACTGCCGAGTAATGAAGGGCGCGGCTACGTGCTGCGCCGGATCATGCGTCGGGCGATGCGCCACGCCAAAATGCTCGACTGCAAAGAACCTGTTCTGTTCAAAACCGCGGTCTTCGTTCTCCAGAGCATGGCCGAAGCCTATCCGGAGATGGCGGCACGGACCGACTACGTCGCCAAAGTCGTTCGCAATGAAGAGGAACGCTTCATTCTCACCCTCGACAACGGCCTGCGTATCCTGCAGGACGAAATCGCGGCGCTGCAGAGAAAAGATAAAAAAGTTATCCCCGGCGATATCTTGTTCAAACTGTATGACACCTACGGTTTCCCCATCGATCTAACCGCCGACATCGTCGAACAGGATGGATTTGCCATCGACGAGAAAGGGTTTGAGCTCTGCATGGATGAGCAGCGCAAGAAGGCCCGCGAGCATTGGAAGGGATCGGGCGAGGAAGCGATTGCGGGGATCTACAAGCAGCTGCGCGACAGCGGCATCAAAAGCGTCTTCTGCGGTTACGACGAAACCTCGACCGAGGCTGAAATTACCGCCCTGATCCATGACGGGATCGTTATCGACCAGGCGGCGCCCGGTTCAACCGTTGAAGTGATCACCAATCTGACTCCATTCTATGGAGAATCGGGGGGGCAGTCCGGCGATACCGGCATCCTGCGCAGTGCGATGACTGAGCTCAAGGTGATCGCCACCCGCAAGCCGTTGCCGGATCTGACGGTGCATATTGCACAGGTCATTTCCGGAACGATCTCTAAAGGGGATCTTGTCACCCTTGAAGTCGACAGCCAGAGTCGGCAGGCGACCGCGCTCAATCATACCGCAACACACATCCTGCAAGCGGTGCTGATCGAGGTTCTCGGCAACCATATCAAGCAGGCGGGCTCGCTGGTCACTCCGGAGAGGCTCCGTTTTGACTTCACGCACTTCTCGGCGATGACAGCCGCTGAAATTAACCAGGCAGAAGATGAAGTCAACCGGCGGATCCGCGAAAACCGGGGGGTCACAATCACTGAAATGTCGGCCGACGAAGCGATCGCCGCCGGAGCGACGGCACTGTTCGGCGAAAAATACGGCGATACCGTGCGGGTTGTCCGGATCGGTGAGTTCAGTATGGAGCTGTGTGGCGGCACCCACACTGGCGCGGCCGGTGATATCGGACTGTTCAAGATCGTCCAGGAATCAGGGATCGCGGCCGGTGTCCGCCGGATCGAAGCGGTCACCGGCGAGAATGCCGTCCGAACCGTGCGGAACCAGGAGACGACCGTACGGACCGTTGCCGAGCTGCTGAAAAGTGACCCGGCTCACCTGGAGTCAAGGATCGGCAAACTCCTTGAGCAGCAGAAGCTGTTGGAAAGAGAAGTCGCAACACTGCAATCGCGACTCAATGCCGAAAAATCGGGCGACCTCATCGACCAGCTGCAGCAGGTCGCGGATATTCCGGTTCTTGCCGTCCGCCTCGATGGGCTCGATGGTAAAAAATTACGCGAGATGTCCGACCAGCTGCGCGACAAACTCCCTTCCGGCGTCATTATTCTGGCCGGGGAGAAAGACGGTAAAGCCGCACTGCTGGTTGCGGTCAGCAAGGATCTGACCGGACGACTGCAGGCTGGCAAAATCATTGCTGAGCTTGCAGCTGTCGTCGGCGGGCGCGGCGGCGGCAAGCCGGAGCTGGCTCAGGCTGGCGGGAGCGAACCGCAACAGATCGACAAGGCGTTGGCACGTGCCGGCACTGTCATCA